>NZ_JBHVIV010000115.1:0-22607 GCF_042799475.1 Kitasatospora sp. NPDC057692
CCGATGATGTCGCCGACCGTCATCCGCGGGTTCAGCGAGGTGTACGGGTCCTGGAACACCATCTGGATGTTCCGGCGGACGGCCTTGAGGCCCGCGCCGGACAGCTTGGTGATGTCCTCGCCCTTGAACAGCACCTGGCCGGAGGTCGCCGTCTCCAGGTGCATCAGCACCTTGGCGAGCGTCGACTTGCCGCAGCCGGACTCGCCGACGATGCCGAGCGTCTCGCCCTTCGCCAGCTCGAAGGAGACGCCGTCGACGGCCTTGACGGCGCCGACCTGCTTCTTGAAGAGGATGCCCTGGGTCAGCGGGTAGTGCTTGACCAGGTCCTTGACCTCCAGGATGGGCTCAGCCATGGAGGGTCTCCTTCCAGAGGTGGCACGCGCTGCGGCGGCCGGTGAGCTCCTTGCCGTCCTTGTCGGTCACCTGGTGCAGCTTCGGGATCTCCGTGCGGCACAGGTCGGTGGCGACGTCACAGCGGGGGTTGAACGCGCAGCCGGCCGGGACCTTCAGCAGGTTCGGGGGCAGGCCCTTGATCGCGTACAGCTCCTGGCCCTTCTGGTCCAGGCGCGGGATGGAGCGGAGCAGGCCCTTGGTGTACGGGTGGGCCGGGCGCGCGTACAGCTCGTGCACCGGGGCGGTCTCGACGATCCGCCCGGCGTACATCACGGCGATCTTGTCCGCGACGTCGGCGACCACGCCGAGGTCGTGGGTGATCAGGATCAGGCCCATGTTGTACTCGTCCTGCAGCTCCGCGAGCAGGTCCATCACCTGGGCCTGGACGGTGACGTCCAGGGCGGTGGTGGGCTCGTCGGCGATGATCAGGTCGGGCTCCATGGAGAGCGCCATGGCGATCATGATGCGCTGGCGCATACCGCCGGAGAACTGGTGCGGGTAGTCGCCCACGCGCTGCCTGGCGGCGGGGATGCGCACCCGCTCCATCAGCTCGATGGCCTTCTCCCGGGCCTCCTTCTTGGAGGCGCCGCGGTGCACCCGGAACATCTCGCCCAGCTGCGCGCCGACGGTCATCACCGGGTTCAGCGAGGAGAGCGCGTCCTGGAAGATCATCGCGATCTTCTGGCCGCGGATCAGCCGGCGCTCCTCCTCCTTCATCGCGAGCATGTCCTGCCCGCGGAAGAGGATCTGGCCCTGGCTGATCTTGCCGGGCGGCATGTCGAGGATGCCCATGATGGTCTGGGCGGTCACCGACTTGCCGGAGCCGGACTCGCCGAGCACCGCCAGGGTCTCACCGGCGGCCACGGAGTAGTTGACGCCGTTCACGGCCTTGGCGACGCCGTCCCGGGTGTGGAACTCCACGTGGAGGTCCTTGACCTCCAGCAGCGGGGTGCCAACCTCCAGGCGGCCGTTCTTCTGGTTCTTCTCGATCACGGTGGTCATCGGGTCGTCACCTCTTCTCTCAGCGGAGCTTCGGGTCGAGGGCGTCGCGCACCGCGTCGCCGAGCATGATGAACGCGAGCACGGTGATGCTCAGCACGGCGGCCGGGAAGAGCAGCACGTGCGGGGCGTTCAGGAAGCGGGGCTGGGCGTCGCTGATCATCAGGCCCCAGGAGATCTGCGGCGGCTGGACGCCGATGCCCAGGTAGGACAGCGCGGCCTCGGCGCCGATGTAGACGCCCAGGGAGATCGCGGCGACGACGATGACCGGCGCGATGGCGTTCGGCAGGATGTGCCGGAAGGTGATCCGGCCGGAGCCGGCGCCCAGCGCGCGGGCCGCCATCACGTAGTCGTTGTTCTTGTTGGCCAGCACCGAGGCGCGCATGATGCGGAAGATCTGCGGCCAGCCGAGGACCGCCATGACCAGCGAGACGGTGTAGGCGTTGCCGGTGCCGAGCATCGACATGATCAGCATGCCGCCGAGCAGCAGCGGGATCGAGAAGAAGATCTCGGTGAAGCGGGACAGGATCGAGTCGACGATCCCGCCCTTCCAGCCGGCCAGCAGGCCGAGCAGGGAGCCCACCACGGTGACCGTGAAGGTGGTCAGCACACCGACGATGACCGAGTTGCGGGCGCCCCAGACGGTGCGGGTGTAGATGTCACAGCCCTGAACGTCGAAGCCGAACCAGTGGTCGGCGCTCGGCCGCTTCAGCGAGTCGGCCAGGTCGCACGCGCCGCCCGCGAACGGACTGCCGTCGGTGAACAGCTGCGGCACCGCGGAGATGATCAGCAGGCAGGAGACCAGCACCGCGCCGATGATGAAGATCGGGTTGCGGCGCAGGTCGCTCAGCGCGTCCGACCAGAGGCTCGCCACGCGCTCGGGCTTCTGGGCCTTCGCCCCGCCCTTGGCGCCGTTGTCGTCGGAAGGGGCCTCGGGGCCCTTGGTGATCGTGTCACTCATAGCGGATCCTCGGGTCGAGCACGGCGTACAGCAGGTCCACGAGCAGGGTGGTGATCAGGTAGATCAGCACCAGCAGCGTGACCACGCCGACGATGATCGTTCCCTGCTTCTGGTACACGGACTGGGCGAGCAGGCCGCCGATGCCGTGGATGTTGAAGATCCGCTCGGTGATGACCGCACCGCCCATGAGACCGCCGAGGTCGGCGCCCAGGAAGGTGACGATCGGGATCAGCGCGTTGCGCAGCGCGTGACGGCCGATCACCCGGCGCCGCTTCAGGCCCTTGGCGACCGCGGTGCGGACGTAGTCCGCGCGCATGGTCTCCATCAGGCTGGTGCGGGTCAGGCGGGCGACGTACGCGAGCGACATCGACGCGAGGACGAAGGCCGGCAGCAGGTACGCGCGGAGCCCGTCCTCCTCGTTGAAGGAGACCGAGAAGATCTCGATGCCGTAGTCGTTCTTCAGCTTGACGCCGAGCACGAGCTGCAGCACGAAGCCGGTGACGAAGACCGGGATCGAGATGACCAGCAGCGTGCTGATGAGGACCAGCTGGTCCAGGAACTTCCCCTTGCGCAGGGCCGCCATGACACCGGCCGCGACACCGACGACCGCCTCGATGACGAAGGCCACCAGGGCGAGGTTCACGGTGTACGGGAAGGCGTCCCCGATCATCTCGCTCACCGGGCGACCGGTGAGGCTCTCTCCCAGGTCGCCCTGGAAGACGCCGGTGATGTAGTTCCAGTACTGAACGATGAACGGGTCGTTCAGGTGGTACTTCTGGCGGATCATGTCCGCCACGATCGGGTCGGCTCGCTTCTCGCCGGCCAGCGCCTGCACCGGGTCACCGGGCAGGTAGTGGACCAACGCATAGATCAGCAGCGTCGCGCCGATAAGGACAGGGATCGCCTGTATCAGTCGGCGGATCACATAGCGGCCCATTAGACCTCCACACTTTCGGACAAGGAAGGGAGGCGGGGGGAGCCGGACTGTGGTCCGGTCTCCACCCGCCCCCTAATGTCTGCGTCTCAGATCAGCCGGCGAGCTCGACCTCGTCCAGGTTCATGCGACCCTGGGCGTCGGTGTCGAAGTTCTTGATCTTCTTGGAGTACGCGGCGGAGGACATGTAGGTGTAGACCGGGATGTACGGCAGGTCCTGGATCAGGACGTCGTCGGCCTGCTGGTACAGCTTCAGGCCCTCCTCCGGGGACTTCGCCTGGTCCGCCTGGTCCAGCAGCGACTCGAACTGCTCGTTGACGTAACCGCCGTAGTTCGAGCCGTTCTCGATCGCGACCTTGGAGAAGATCGGGCGCTCGTAGTTCTCGATGGACGGGTAGTCCATCGACCACGCCATGCGGAAGGCACCGGAGTACTGCTTGGCGCCCAGCGCGTCCAGGATCTTGCCGAACTTCTCGAACGGCTTGGTGGTGACCTCGACGCCGAGGTTCTTCTTCAGCTGGTTGGCGACGGCCTCGATCCACTCCTTGTGGCCGCCGTCGGCGTTGTAGCCCAGCTCGATGGTGTTGCCGGGGACGCCGCCCGCGGTGTCCCACATCTGCTTGGCCTTCGCCGGGTCGAACTTCGCCGCGTCGCCCATGGCGCCCTTGCGGTAGCCCGGGATCAGCGGGTTGATGAAGTCGTCGGCCGGAACGCGGGTGCCCGAGAAGATCTGCTTGGTGATCGACTCCCGGTCGATCGCCATCGAGATCGCCTTGCGGATCTCCGGCTTGCCGTAGACGGCCGGGTTGGTCGAGATCGGGAAGCCGATGTAGCCGACGCCCGACTCCGGCTTGTAGATGTAGCGGTCGCCGAACTCGCCCTTGACGGTGCCCATGGCCGAGATCGGGAGCTTGTCGGTGGCCTGGATGTTGTCGGCGCGCAGGTCGTTGTACGCGGTGTCCAGGTTGTCGTAGATCTTGAAGGTGACGCCCTGCAGCTTCGCCTTGCCGTCAGCGGCCGGGAAGTTGTCGTAGCGCTTGACCTTGATCTGCTTGTTGTGCTCCCACTTGCCGTCCATCTGGAACGGGCCGTTGCCGATGGGGGCGTCCTCGAAGGACTTCGGGTCCTGGAAGAAGGCCTTCGGCAGCGGGTAGAACGCGTTGTAGCCCAGCATGGTCTTGAACTGGGAGAACGGGTTCGTCAGGGTGACGGTGAAGGTCTTGTCGTCGACGACCTGCAGGCCCTTGAGCTTGTCGGTGGTCGGCTTCTTGTCCTTGCCCGGGGACAGGTCGGCGGAGCCGTCGATCTTGGCGAAGAACGGCAGGCCCTCGGCCGCGTTGTCCTGGTTGGCGCCCCAGTTCCAGGCGTCGACGAAGGACTGGGCGGTGACCTTCTCACCGTTGTGGAAGGTGTAGCCGTCCTTGAGCTTGATCGTCCAGACCTTGCTGTCCGGGGACTCGATCGACTCGGCGACGCGCAGCTTCGGCTCGTTGGTCTTGCTGTCGTACTCGACCAGGCCGGCGAACAGCGCGTTCAGGACCTCGGCACCCTCGGACTCCGCGGTGTTCTGCGGGACCAGGCCGTGCTGCGGCTCACCGAGCTGGACGGCGATCGAGCCGCCGCCGGAGGCGGCCTTGTCGTCGCTCTTCGAGCTGGTGCTGCAGGCGGTCGCCGCGAGGGCGATCGCGGTCGCCGCGACGATCCACTTGGTCTGGGTTGCACCACGCATGGGGGGATGCCTCCTGAATTCGACTTTCCAACGAGGAGAGCACCGCGGGCGAGTGATCCGGTCCGCCGTGCCGTCCGCGCTCGTGGTTTCGGCGCGCACCCCTGCGCGTTAACCCTTGACCCGAGCCTGACTGCACCCACTATGTGTCACGCACGGACACGAAAGTGACCACTGCCGATCTCAATTAGGTCACATGAACGGTCGGTAAGTTTCGAAAATCGGACATATGAGACATACTCAGACAGGCATCAACCGGACAGTCGTCATGAATGACGGACTGTCACGTTCGCTCAGCGGACACCTCGGCGTGGTAAGCGCTATTCCGTTTATACGCGCGTCGACTGCATGGAGTAGTTGAAAAAGTTCGCCCCCCTCTCCATCGGAAAGGGGGGCGAACGTTTCCGGCCAAAGCACCGCCGGAAGGGCTCAGAACGCCGCGATCACGCCTTCTTGGCGCGCGAGGCGGTACGCCCGCGGTCCTTCTGGTCCAGGACGACCTTACGGATGCGAACCGTCTCCGGGGTCACCTCGATGCACTCGTCCTCGCGGCAGAACTCCAGCGACTGCTCCAGCGAGAGCTTGCGCGGCGGGACGATCGACTCGGCGACGTCGGCGTTCGACGACCGCATGTTGGTGAGCTTCTTCTCCTTGGTGATGTTGACGTCCATGTCGTCGGCGCGCGAGTTCTCGCCGACGATCATGCCCTCGTACACCTCGGTGCCCGGGTCGCAGAAGAGCACGCCGCGCTCCTGCAGGTTGGTCATCGCGAAAGCGGTGACCACGCCGGCGCGGTCGGCGACCAGCGAACCGTTGTTGCGGGTCGTCAGGGTGCCGAACCACGGCTCGTGGCCCTCGTGGATCGAGTGGGCGATGCCGGTGCCGCGGGTGTTGGTGAGGAACTCGGTCCGGAAGCCGATCAGACCGCGGGACGGGACGACGAACTCCATCCGGACCCAGCCCGAGCCGTGGTTGGACATGTTGTCCATCCGGCCCTTGCGGATGCCCATGAGCTGGGTGACGGCACCCATGTGCTCC
The DNA here is from genome assembly GCF_042799475.1 of Kitasatospora sp. NPDC057692. Classification (NCBI taxonomy): domain Bacteria; kingdom Bacillati; phylum Actinomycetota; class Actinomycetes; order Kitasatosporales; family Streptomycetaceae; genus Kitasatospora; species Kitasatospora sp. NPDC057692. The sequence continues at coordinate 6,052 of NZ_JBHVIV010000115.1, forward strand.
TCGGGCACGTCGACGGTCAGGCGCTCGACCGGCTCGTGGGTCTTGCCGTTGACCTCCTTGGTGACCACCTGCGGCTTGCCGACGGTCAGCTCGAAGCCCTCGCGGCGCATGGTCTCGATCAGGATGGCCAGCGCCAGCTCACCGCGGCCCTGCACCTCCCAGGCGTCCGGGCGCTCGGTCTCCAGGACGCGGAGCGAGACGTTGCCGATCAGCTCGCGGTCCAGGCGGTCCTTCACCTGGCGGGCGGTGACCTTGCGGTCGACCCGGCCGGCGGACTTGGCGTCCGCGCCCTTGCCGCTGCCGCCCCGGCCGACCAGCGGCGAGGTGTTGGTGCCGATGGTCATCGAGATGGCCGGCTCGTCCACCGTGATCAGCGGCAGCGCGATCGGGTTCTCCGGGTCGGCGAGGGTCTCGCCGATCATGATGTCGGAGATGCCGGCGACGGCGCAGATGTCGCCCGGGCCCGCCACCTCGGCCGGCTTGCGGGTGAGCGCCTCGGTCATCAGCAGCTCGGAGATGCGGACGTTCGAGATGGTGCCGTCGCGCTTGATCCAGGCCACCGTCTGGCCCTTGCGCAGCTCGCCCTGCTCGACGCGGAGCAGCGCGATGCGGCCGAGGAAGTTGTCGGCGTCCAGGTTGGTGACGTGGGCCTGCAGCGGGGCGTCCGCGTCGAAGGTCGGGGCCGGGACGTGCTCCAGGATGGTGGAGAAGAACGGCTCCAGGCTGTCGCTGTCGGCGGGAACGGTGCCGTTCTCCGGCTTGGTCAGCGAGGCGACGCCGTCACGGGCGCAGGCGTAGACGATCGGGAACTCGATCTGGTCCTCGTCCGCGTCCAGGTCCAGGAAGAGGTCGTAGGTCTCGTTGATGACCTCGTCGATCCGGGCGTCCGGACGGTCGGTCTTGTTGATGCAGAGGATGACGGGCAGCCGCGCGGTGAGCGCCTTGCGGAGCACGAAGCGGGTCTGCGGCAGCGGGCCCTCGGAGGCGTCGACCAGCAGGACGACCGCGTCCACCATCGACAGACCGCGCTCGACCTCGCCACCGAAGTCGGCGTGGCCCGGGGTGTCGATGATGTTGATGGTGATCGGCGCGCCACCGTCCTTCGGGTGGTACTTGACCGCGGTGTTCTTCGCGAGAATGGTGATGCCCTTCTCGCGCTCCAGGTCGTTGGAGTCCATCATCCGGTCGTCCAGCTGCTGGTGCGCGGCGAAGGCGCCGGCCTGCTTGAGCATGGCGTCGACCAGGGTGGTCTTGCCGTGGTCGACGTGGGCGACGATGGCGACGTTACGGATGTCGTTACGCGTGGGCATGCCTAGCTGATTCTCCTGGAATCGTGGGTTACGGCGCCCGGCTGCGTGACGCGCACTTGCGACCCCTCGGCCGCCACCACCCGTTCCGCCTGCTACTACCGGTCCACCCGCCGGGCAGGACATGCCACGGCTTCCTCCTATGGTACGGGGAACCGCAGAGCTCGGCCGAAACGGGCATGGCGCGCGGGACCAAGATCACAGCTCGGTCACTTTCCCTTCACCCGGCATTCGGACTCCGCCGGGCCCCGGCCGTGATCCACCGCCTCCGCTCCGCCGACCGGGAGCGGCTGCTGGAGCGGCCCGTCGAGGTGTCCTAGCCGACCGCCCAGCCGAGGTCCTGGAGGCGCGGGCGGGCCAGGCCCCGGACCCCGGCGCCGACCACGCCGTCCCGGGCCGCCACCGCCTCCGGGCGCTGGAAGAGCGGCACCGAGTGGCCCAGCTGCCAGATCCGCACATCGGCCTCCTGGAGCAGGGAGCGGCGGGCGGCCGGGTCGGGTTCGGCGGCGGCGCGGTCGAGGAGCCGGTCGATCTCCTCCGTCCCGGCCCGCGCGTAGTTGCGGTCGGCCACCGGGGTGCCGTCCGGGCCGGGGCGGGGCTTGGCGTAGACGGGCCGCTGCTCGTCGGCCGGATCGGGACCGGCGGGCCAGGAGAACAGGGCGAGGTCGAAGTCGCCGGTGGCCAGGTGGCCGGCCACGAAGGTGTCCGCCGGTGCCTCCACCACCCGGACGGCCGCCCCGGCCGCCGTGAGGTCCGCCGCCACCGCGTCGGCCGCCCGCCGGAGGGTCGCGGACGCGGCCGGGACCAGCAGGGTGAGCGCCAGCTCGCGCCCGCCCCGGGTCCGGGTGCCGCCGGCGGCGGGGCGCTTCCAGCCGGCCGTGTCCAGCATCCGCCCGGGATCGGCGCCGCCCAGCGCGTCGGCGTCGTCCCGGTGGCCGGGCTGGTCGCCGGCCAGCAGGTGGTGGCCGAGCACGGCGGCGGGCAGTCCGAACGGGGTCAACGCGGCGTCGGCGGCGTGCCGCCGGTCGACGGCCCGGGCCAGCGCCCGGCGCAGCACCGGGTCGGTGAGCGGTTCGCGGGCGGTGTTCAGGGTGAGCTGGGCGAGGCCCGCCCCGGCGGCCCGGTGCAGGGTGACGCCGGGCAGCGCCGCGGTCGCCCGCAGCGCCTCGGCGGTGCCGGGCCCGGCGCGCTCGACCGCCGCGGTCAGCGGGGCGAGGTCCAGCCGGCCCCGGGCCAGCTCCTCGGCCCGCCGCTCGGCCGGGACGGCGAGGAACTCGATCCGGTCCGCCTTGGCCGGCGCGCCCCACCAGAACGGGTTGCGGACCAGGACGGCCTTCCCGCCCGCCGGGTCGTACCCGTCGACCAGGAACGGGCCGGCCGTCGGGTGGGCGGTGCCGCCGGGCAGCGGACGGCCGAAGGCGGCGGGGGTGGCGGTCTCGGCGGCGGGGTAGAGCGGGTCGAACAGGGCCTGCCACCCGGCGCAGGGGCGGCGGAAGGTGACCCTGACCTCGTGCGGGTCGGCGCCCTGGGCGACGGATTCGACGGCCGCGTACCCGGCGGGCCCGGTGGCGGAGAGCGCGGCCCGCTGGGCGGCGAAGTCGGCGGCGGAGAGCGGGGTGCCGTCGCTCCAGACGGCGTGCGGGTTGAGGCGGTAGGTGACCACCTGGGGCAGCTGTCCGGGCGGGGTGGACTCGGCGGCGGCCAGGTAGTCCGGGTCCGGGACCCACTCGCCGTGCGCGTCCGGCCGGAACAGCGCGGGGTAGAGGGCGTGCGCGAGCAGCGCGGAGTCGGCGGTGGCGGCGGGCTGGTGGACGTTCACGGTGGCCGGGACGGCGTCGACGGCCCAGCGCAGGGTGCCGCCGCCGCGGACGGCGCCGCGGTCGACCGGGCGGAGGTCCCCGGTGACGACGGCCGGGCCGGGCGGCGCGGGGTCGGGCGTCCGGCCGGTGCGGGCCGGGGCGGGGCCGCCGAGGCAGCCGGCCGTGGCACCGAGGGCGAGCAGCAGCGCGACGGCTGCGACGGGGAGGCGGGCGCGCATGGCGGCCATCGAACGCCGACCCCGCGCGCCCGGCGGCCCCGACACGGCGGCCCGCCGGGCGACAGCACCCGGTCGGCCGTATCGCCGCCCGGCTCCGCGGGCCCGGTCTAGAGCCCCAGCTCGAACCAGACGATCTTGCCCTTGGGCGTGCGCCGGCTGCCCCAGCGCTCGGCGAGCAGGCTGACCAGCTGGAGCCCGCGCCCGCCCTCGTCGGTCTCGTGGGCGCGCCGCTGCCTCGGCTGGGCGTAGCCGTCGTCCCAGACCTCGCAGACCATGGTCCGGTCGCGCAGCAGCCGCAGCCGGATCTCGCCCCGGCCGTGCCGCAGCGCGTTGGTGACCAGCTCGCTGACCAGCAGCTCGGTGGTGTCGACCAGCTCGTCCAGGCCCCGGGCGAGCAGCCAGCTGCACGCGGCCTCGCGGGCCTTGGCGACCGAGGTGGGCTCGGGGGGCAGGAACCACTGGCCGACGGCGTCGTCGGGGAAGGCGTGCACCTTGGCCATCAGCAGGGCGATGTCGTCCTCGCCGTGGTGCGGGTTGAGCTCGCCGAGGACGTGGTCGCAGAGGTCCTCCAGGCCCTTGCCGCCGTCGGAGAGCGCGTGCCGGAAGGCCCGCAGGCCCTCGTCCAGCTGGTGCTTGCGGCTCTCCACCAGGCCGTCGGTGTAGAGGCCGAGCACGGCGCCGTCCGGGAGGGTCAGCTCGACCTCCTCGAAGGGCTCGCCGCCGACGCCGAGCGGCAGACCGGGCGGGACGTCCAGCATCCGGGCGGGCTCGCCGGGGCCGAGCAGGACGGGCGGCAGGTGGCCGGCGTTGGCGAAGGTGCAGCGCCGGGTGACCGCGTCGTACACCGCGTAGACGCAGGTGGCGAGGTAGACCTCGCGGGCCTCCTCGTCGGCGCTGGAGGTGAGCCGCCCGTACGGGTTGGACCGGCCGGTCGGCGCGGTGTCGTCGCCGAGGCCGCGGGCGATCTCGTCGAGCGCCGCGAGCACCTCGCCGGGTTCGAGGTCGAGCATGGCCAGGGTGCGCACGGCGGTGCGCAGCTGGCCCATCGCGACGGCGGCGCGCAGGCCGCGGCCCATCACGTCGCCGATGACCAGGGCGGTGCGGTTGCCGGGCAGCGGGATGACGTCGAACCAGTCGCCGCCGACCTCGGTGTTGTTGTTGCTGGGCAGGTAGCGGCAGGCGATCTCCAGGCCGCTGGCGACCGGGTTGCCCGGGGGCAGCAGGCTGCGCTGCAGGATCAGCGCGCGCTCGTGCTCGCGCCGGTAGAGCCGGGCGTTGTCGATGCAGACGGCGGCGCGGGCGACGAGCTCCTCGGCGATCGCGACGTCGCGGGCGTCGAAGGGCTCGCTGCCGATCGCCCGGGAGAGCTGGACCAGGCCGAGCACCTGGTCGCGGGCGACCAGCGGGACGATCAGGGTGGAGCGCAGCAGCGGGTCGGGGCCGGGCTCGGGGACGACGCTGCGGCCGGTGCGCAGCGCCCGGGCGTGCGGCGAGCGGCGCGGGTAGCAGAGGGTGCCGCCGGCCTCGGCGATGGGCAGGCCGGTGACCGAGCCGAGCACCGAGGAGGCGCCGCCGACCACGCTGGAGACGGCGACCCGGCGCAGTTCGCCGCTGCCGTCGGTGAGCACGGTGTCGCCGAGCCGGCCGGCGCTGGGCACGGTCTCCCCGGAGAGCAGCGCGGTGTAGAGGTCGACGGTGGCGAGGTCGCAGAACGGCGGGACGACGACGTCCAGCAGCTCCTTGGCGGTGGTCTCCAGGTCGAGGGTGGAGCCGATGTGGGCGCTGGCCTCGTTGAGCAGCGCGAGGTTGCGGCGCACGCCGTCGGCCTCGCGTTCGGCGACGTGCCGGCTGGTGACGTCGGAGACCTGTCCGGCGACGCCCATCGGCTGGCCGGCCGGGCCGTTGAGGCGGTAGAGCGAGACGGCCCAGAGCCGGTTGCCCTCGCGGGTCGGGACGGCGGCGTGGAAGCGCAGGTCGAAGACGGGCTCGCCGCTGGCGAGCACCTTGCGCAGGGCCGCGGAGAGCCGGTCCGCCTCGGAGCCGGGGAAGATGTCGTGCGGAGTGAGGCCCTCCAGGTCGGTGGGGGCCAGGCCCATCCCGGAGGCGAAGGCGTCGTTGACGCGCTGCAGCCGGAGCCGGTCGTCGAAGAGGACGAAGCCGGTCGGGGTCTGTCCGAAAACCGCCTCCGAAGCGGCCAGATCCGTCTCGATCCGGCGGAGCCGGCCGAGGTCGACCGCGAGACAGGTGGCACCCGCGGCGGGCGGCTCGCTGTCCGGCATGAGGTAGAGCTCGGCGAGGCCCTCACCGCCGTCGGCGTGCCGGTACGGGGTGGTGCCGACCCACTCCTCGCCCGCCAGGGTGCGCTCCAGCCGGGCGCGGCCGCGCCGCCAGAGCTCCCGCGGGACGAAGGTGGTCACCGGGTCGGCGCCGACCGCCTCGGCGGCGGGCACGCCGAAGAACTCGGCCGCGCGGTCGCTCCACTGGCTGATCCGGCCGTCCGGGCCGATCGCGAAGGTGGCGACCCGGATGTAGTCGTAGATCGAGCCCGGATCCCCCGCACCCCACCGCTGCTCCTCGGCCGCCGGCCGTGGGGCGCGGGCGGGTGCGGGCAGGCGACGGGCAGGACCGGGCACGTGTTGAGCGCCGGCCTGCCCGGGTACAGCGGCATGACCGCTGCTGCTCGGCGCATTGCGCGCCGGGGTGCTGTTCACGGACCGACCCCTCCAAACCCGCGACCGTCCGGATGTCGAGAAGACCGAGTATTCATCATCGAGGGGTACGTTCACACGCCCTCAACATCACAACATCAGATCGGGCGAAGGTTTTTGTCCTACCGCCCGCGCAACCACAATGCCACGCTCGCGCCCCCTTCCGGGGCGCGCGCTCCCCCAGAGCCTCCCGGGGGCCTGGGCAGCGGCGTTCTCCCGGGCGGCCGCCGCGACCATCCGGCCACCGTCCGGTCACCGCCGCGCCGCCGTCCGGCCACCGCTCAGCCGCCGGCCGCCTCCGCCTCGGGGGTGCCCGGCAGCGCCTGCTCGAACCAGACCACCTTGCCCATCCCCTCCGCCCTGGCCCCCCAGTGCAGGGCCAGCAGGGCCACCAGCTCCAGCCCGCGGCCGCCCTCGTCCGCCTCGGCCGCGTGCCGCTCGCGCGGCGGGTCCGGCAGCGGGTCGGAGATCTCCACCAGCAGCGTCTCGCCGAGCGTCAGCCGCACCCCGATCGGCGCGCTCGCGTACCGGACGGCGTTCGTGACCAGTTCGCTGACCAGCAGCTCCGCGGTGTCGGTCAGTTCCTCCACGCCCCACTCGGCCAGCGTCGCGCGGACCAGTCGGCGGGCCCGGGAGACGGCGGTCGGCTCGGCGGGCAGCGTCCAGCCCGCCGTCGGGGTGCCGGCCTGCCCGTGGCCGAGCCGGGCCAGCAGCAGCGCCACGTCGTCCGGCTCGCGGCCCTGTTCCATGGTGTCCAGCACCGCCTCGCAGGCCGCCTGGATCGAGGCGTAGGGCTGCTGGAGCACCGTGATCAGCCGGTCCAGGCCGACGTCCAGGTCCTTGTCCCGGGACTCCACCAGGCCGTCCGTGCACAGCGCCAGCAGGCTGCCCTCGGGGATCTTCAGCTCGACGGACTCGAACGGGACGCCGCCGACCCCGAGCGGGGCGCCGGAGGGCAGCTCCAGGATCCGGCCGGCGCCGCCGGGCAGCGGACCGCCGTCGCGGGTCGGCCCGTCCGCCTCCTCCCCCGGCACCACCAGCACCGGCGGGATGTGGCCGGCCTTGGCGGCGGTCAGGGTCGCGGTGGCCGGGTCGAACACCGCGTACACGCAGGTGGCCAGCAGCGCCTCGTCCGGGCCCTGGGCGAGGTCGTCGGCCAGTTCGTGGACGTGCCGCAGCAGCACGTCCGGCGGCAGGTCGAGGGCGGCCAGCACCCGGACGGCGGTGCGCAGCCGGCCCATCGTCGCGGCGGCCCGCAGGCCGTGGCCCATCACGTCGCCGACCACCAGCGCGGTCCGGTCGCCGGGCAGCGGGATGACGTCGAACCAGTCGCCGCCGACCTCGGTGCCGCTGCTGCCGGGCACGTAGCGGTAGGCGACCTCGACGCCGGTGGGCTGCGGCACCTGCTGCGGCAGCAGGGTGCGCTGGAGGGTGAGCGCGGCGGTGCGCTCGCGGGCGTACAGCCGGGCGTTGTCCAGCGAGGAGCCGGCCCGGTCCGCCAGCTCGACGGTGAAGGCCAGGTCGTCCCGGTCGAAGCCCTCGCGGTAGCCCGCCCGGCTGACCAGCAGCAGGCCGATCACGATGCCCCGGGCCCGCAGCGGCACCACCAGCATCGAGTGCACGCCCAGGTCGTGCGCCGCCTGCATCTTCGGGTCGCCGGCGTAGGTGACGTCGCTCAGCTGGTCGGCGCCGGAGAGCAGCTCGGGCACGCCGGTGCGCAGCACCCGGCCGCAGGCGGAGTCCTCGGCGAAGGTGATCCGGGCGCCGCGCCGCAGCATCACCTCCACCTCCGGGCCGTCCTGGACGGAGGCGGTGCCGAGCTGGAGCAGCGAGGTGCGGCGGTCGTGGCCGTGGCGGGGCAGGTCGTCACCGTGCGCGACGGCCTGCAGCAGGATGACGGCGGCGTGGTCGGTCAGCCGGGGCACCACGGCGCCGGCCAGCTCCTGTGCGATCCGCGAGGCGTCCAGCAGGTCGCCGACCCGGGAGCCGAACTCGTTGAGCAGCGAGAGGCGGCGGCGGGCGTGCTCGACCTTGGCCACCGCCCGGTAACGCTCGGTGACGTCCATCACGGTGCCGGAGATGCCGAGGACCCGGCCGGAGCGGTCGGTCATCCGGCTGTAGGAGACCGAGCGGTAGCCGGAGCGGGCGGTGATCGGCGAGGCGAGGGTGACGTCGATGACCGGCTCGCCGGTGGCCAGCACCTGGCGCTGGATCGCGGTGATCTCGTCCGCGGCCCGCTCGGGCAGGGTCTCGCCGGTGGTGCGGCCGACGTGGTCCTCCAGTGCGACGCCGTTCATCTCGGCGAGGGTCCGGTTGACGGCGGTGTAGCGCAGCTCGGTGTCCATGATCGCGATGCCCAGCGGGGACTGCTCGAACAGCGCGTCGCGCACCGCGAGGTCCCGCTCCACCGCCCGGACGGCCGCCGCCTCGGCCAGGTTGACCTGCAGGAACGGGGTGCCGTCGCCGTCCACCAGGAGCGAGATCCGGGCGTCCACCAGCACCGGGGCGCCCTCGCGGTCGCGCAGCTCGGCCGGCCCGGACCAGTGGCCGTGCCGCAGGGTGTCCTGGATCGCGGTCCGGATCCGGGCCACCTGCTCCTCGTCGGGGACCAGGGTGTCGATCCGGCGGCCGACCAGCAGCTCGTTCGGCCAGCCGAGCAGTTCCTCGGCGGCCGGGCTCCAGAGCACCACCCGGCCGGCCGTGTCCAGGATCGCGATGGCCACCCTGACCACGTCGAAGAGGCTGCCGCCGACGCGCTCGCCGCCGACGCCGAGGGGTGCGGGAACGGCGCGCGGACCGCCCGGGAAGGGCCGTCCCGGGCGGCTGCGGATGCCGGTCGGCGGCGCCGCATCGGGCACCGTGAGCGACGGGGCAGGCTGCGCCGGCCGGGCGGACGACGCCCCCTCGGGCGCGCCCTCGCCCCGTCGGGGGAAGGTCGGCCGCTCCCGGCCGCCGGTCGTCCGGTTCGCGCCGAGGCGCAGCCGGGCGCGGGCGGCGGCGCCTCCCCCGGCGCCCGACCGTCTCGCTCCCCCGCCGCCGTACCCGCTGCTCGACACCGACGGGGCCTCCGGCTCTGCTCGGATCGGCGTCGCCGGCTGGGGCGGCTCACCGATGGTGACGAATAGTGCCGAAAAGTGACATACCCAGCAGGACCAAGGCTATCCCGCCGGTCGCACCGGCTTTTCCGATTTGCCCGATCCGTCGCCCCCACGCGTCGTTCCCGGGCGCGGCACGGCGGTTCGCCGGTGCGGGCCGGTACCATCCGGCCCGCACCGGGGTGCGGAGGGCGAGGGGGGTGTGGAGGGCGAGGGGGTGCGGCGTGCGGCTCAGGGCGCGGTCAGCAGGCGGGCGACCTCGGGGAGGACCTCCCGGTCGTGCTCCAGCCACGCGACGTCGGCCAGCTCGGCCGGGCCGAGCCAGCGCAGCTCGTCGTGGTCCTGCAGGGGGCGCGGCTCCCCCGCGAGGAGTTCGGCCGCCCAGAGCCGCAGCTCCAGGCCCGGGCGCACCAGCCACGCGCCGGGCAGCCGGGTGAGCGCCCGGGCCCGGACGCCCAGTTCCTCCATGAGCTCGCGCTCCAGCGCCTCGGTCTCGGTCTCCCCCGGCTCGGCCTTGCCGCCCGGGAACTCCCAGCGCCCCGCCACCTCGGCGGGCGCGCTCCGCCGGGCGGCGAGCACCCGCCCCCGGTGGATCAGCGCGCCGCCGACGACGATCCGGTTCTCCGCCGCGCCGCCGCCGGCGGGCTCCGGCCGGTCCATGGTCCTGTCCATGGACGCCGACCCTACGGCCTGCCCGTCAGTACGGCCTGCCCGTCAGTCGCGCGGGCCGCGCGCCTCCGAGGCCCCGGCGGGCTCGGCCTCGACCCAGTACAGCTGCTTGTGGCCGCGCGCCTCGAACTCGGCCGCGAGCCGCTCGGCCGCCTCCCGTTCGATCCCCCCGACGACCAGGAACCGGTTGCCGTTGTCGTCCTGCCGCATCACCCGGTAGGTGTCCATGCCGCCAGGCTAGGCCCTCCGGCGCGACGGCCCGTCAGACCCGGACCTCGGAGGCCTGCTCGCCGGTCGACAGCCCCAGCTCGCTCCGGATGTCCACCGCGAGCTTGCCGCTCTTGACGGACAGCGCCTGCGCCTTCCCGACCTCGCGCAGGAGCGTCTCGTCGTCCGTGGACTTGGCGGCCGCGTCCCAGGCGTTGGCCGCGTCCAGCTTGAGGGCGCCCAGCTCGATCAGCTTGGCGCGGGCCCCGGCCGGCCAGTCGATCCCGTTGGCCGACAGGTCCGCGACCTCCTTGCGGCAGGCGCCGGCCATCGTCTTCGCCCAGGTCCGGTACTCGGCCGGCTCCTCGTCGGCCTCGCCCTCCGGCTGGACGGCGAGCGCGCCGTTGTAGGCCTGGACGGCGTCCAGGTAGGTGCGCTGGGCCTGGGTCAGCTTGGTCCGGTCGGTGCGGACGCTGCCCGTGTGCGTCCGCGTCTCGTCCTGGAAGGTGCAGGTCACCCGGCGGTCGCCGGAGGCCCAGCCGACACGGCTCGGGTAGTAGTAGGACTCCTCCATGCCGTCGGGGACGAGCCAGGAGTCCAGGGCGTAGTCGTCGCGCACCGGGTTGCAGAGCCGCGAGGCGGCCTTCTCGATCTCGGTCAGGGTGGGGTACTCGGCGGGACCGCGGCCCGCGAGGTTGGAGAACCCGGCGACCTCGCCGTGGTGCGGCGAGGAGCAGGGCACCACGCGCACCCAGTAGACGCTCGCGGTCTCGGCACTCTGGCCGGAGCCGAGCGGCGGCTGGTCGAAGCAGTCACCGGTCGTCAGGTCGTTGATGGCCACCGAGCCCTTCGGGCCGCGCCGGGTGTCCCCGTACTGCTCCTCCTCCTCGAAGCCGGCCGCCGCGAGGCCGAGGAACCCGGCCAGGGTGACGATCGCCCCGAGGACGCCGGTGACCACGCCGGTGACCGCCATGCCGCGGCCCTTCTCGTTCCGCTTGGGGATCTGGACCAGCGCGACGATCGCGAAGGCGAGGGCCAGCGGCCACATGCAGAGCAGGCCGGTGACCAGCGCGGCGACCGCGAAGCCGTTGGTGACCGTCGGGGCCGGCGGGTAGGGGAAGCCGGGCTGGAAGCCGGCGTGGGCGGCGGGGGTGACGGCCGCCCAGCCGGTGGGGCGCGGCTGGTCGGGGTCGAAGGGCGGCGGCGGGCCGACGGGGGCGGCCCACGGGTCGGCCGCGGGCGGCGCGACGGGGGCGGGCGCGGCCCAGGGGCTGGGCGCGGGCGCCGGGTGCCCGGGGGTCGCGGGTTCGGGAGTCACGGGCGCGGAGGGCTGCTCCGCGGCGGGCGCAAGCGCGGAGGGCTGCTCCGCGGCGGGCGCGGGCGCGGCCGTCGGCTTGGTCAGCTCGACCCGCTCGACCGGCTCGGGGGCGGCGGCGTCGGACTCGGGCGTGGACACGTGCGATCTCCCCCGGCCCGCGGATGGCGGGCGACAGCTCGGCAGGACGACGACCCGCGGAGCCCACGGGCGGATCGCCCCGTCGGGCCGTCGGGTACGGGAACAGGCGCGCGACTCTACCCGATCTTGTGAAACACCCGCGCGCCTTTTCCCCGCCCCACGAACCATCCCGTCACCGCACGGCCGCCCCCGGCTCAGCGCCGGGCCAGCACCTCCCCGTGCAGCATCGCGAACCACCCGTCCCCGGCGGCCGCCCAGGCCCGCCATCCGTCCGCGATCCGGGCCAGTCCGGCCTCGTCCGCGTACCCCTCGGCCACCGCCGTCCGCGCGATGGCGGAGTCCGTGATCCGGTCCGCCCACAGCCCGCCCCACCACGCGCGCTGCTCGGGCGTCGCGTACGTCCAGGTGCTCGACGTGGCGGTGACGTCGGTGAAGCCGGCCGCCCGGGCCCAGGACAGCAGCCGCCGCCCGGCGTCCGGTTCGCCGCCGTTGTGCCGGGCGATCCGCCGGTACAGCTCCAGCCAGCGGTCCAGCTCGGGCACCTCCGGGTACCAGGCCATGGTCGCGAAGTCGACGTCCCGGACGGCGACCACGCCGCCCTCGGCGGTGACCCGGCGCAGCTCGCGCAGCGCGCCGACCGGGTCGGTCACGTGCTGCAGCACCTGGTGGGCGTGCACCACGTCGAACTCACCGTCCGCGTACGGCAGCCGGTGCACGTCGGCGGCCTCGAACACGACGTTGGACAGGCCCCGCCCGGCGACGTACCCGGCGGCCGCCTCCAGCACCTCGGCGGAGGTGTCCGCGGCCACCACCCGGCCGCCCGGACCGACCAGTTCGGCCAGGTCGGCGGTGATCGTGCCGGGGCCGCAGCCGATGTCCAGCACGGACTGTCCGGGCCGCAGCCGGCCGCGCAGGTAGGCGGCGGAGTTCTCGACCGTCCGGGAGCGGTGCGAACGCAGCACGGACTCCTGGTGGCCGTGGGTGTAGACGGCGGGCTTCGGTGCGGTCATGGTGACGTCCCCCTCGGGATCGGCCGGCTCCTCGACGGCTCCGACGCTACTCCGCGTCCCGCATTTCAAGAAGATTCGTCTCACATTCCGACTACTCCGGCGCCGGGGACGAAACGGCCCCCGCCCGGACGGCGAACCGTCCGAACGGGGGCCGAGGGCCTTGCCGTACCGCCTAGTTGAGGGTGAACCAGGTGGTCCGCGACTTCTTGAACTCCGGCTGGGTGAGGTCCTTGGCCTCGATGCCGTCGTTGTACAGCACGGCCGAGCCGTCGTCGGTGATCAGCTGCACCCGGGCGCCGGGGGCGGTGAGGTCCGGGACGTCCGCCACGGCCTCCCAGCCGCCCGCGTCGGCGGTCGGCAGGTCGAGCACCTTGACCGGCTGCGAGCCGGGCCGGCCGTCCCACCGGTAGAGCGCGTAGGGGTCGGAGTTGTCGTCCGCCGCCCAGGAGCCGGCCACGATCAGGTACTGCCCGAGCGCGTTGCGCCGCAGGTCGCGCACCGAGAGCCCGCCGAGGTCCAGCTCGATCGGCTCGCCGAAGGTGGCGTGCGAACCGCTGAGCAGCGACGGGAAGTTGGTGACCGGCACGATCAGCGCCCGGCCGCCGGTGACCGCCGGGGTGAGCGGCGCCCGGAAGCCCACGTACGCGGTGGTGGTGCTGCCCGGCGCGAACTCCAGGCCCTCGACGTTGAAGCCGTCGATCTGCTTGGGCGCCTGGCCGGCCGCCGACCCGGCCGCGAAGCCGTAGCGGTCGCCGTGCGCGCGGTCCCAGGCGATCAGGTCGCCGCGCAGGGCGGTCGAGGAGCCGGCGAGCGACAGCTGGGTGGTGGCGCCCGAGCCGCTGACGGTGGTGGCGAACACGGTGTGCCGGGCGGTCTTGATCTCGCCGTCCTTGTTGTTGCCCAGCGAGCCGGTCCAGTAGACGGTGTTGCCGACCCGGGTGGCGCCCTCGATGTCGATCTCCTTGGTGACGCCGAGCGCGGAGGAGAAGTCCCAGGTGCGGACGGGCGCCCCGGAGGCGTTGCGGTCGTACAGCCGCAGCACGTTGGACTCGTCGTCGGCCACCACGATGTACCCGCCGCCCGCGTCCACCGCCGCCGAGGCGTCGCTGGAACCGGTCAGGTAGCGGCTGTCCGCCGAGAACTGCACCGCCGGCGAGGCCGCATAGTGCAGCGTCCTCGACGCGGTCTTGCCGCCGAGCCCGGTGACCTTGACGGTCAGGTCGGTGTAGCCGACGCCCTGCGCGGCGACCGCGAGGGTGCGCGCGGAGCCGGTGCCGGTGACGGTGACGTCGCCGGTCCGGGCCACGGCCGTACGGGTGCTGGCGGTGGCGGCCACGGTGAGCGAGGAGACCGGGGCTCCGCTCTGGGCGACCGTGACGGTGACCGTCGGGTCGCCGGTGGCACCGACCGCGCCGGACAGGTAGGCGGCGGAGAACGTGATCGTCGGGGTGCCGTAGGTCACGGCGGCGGCGGGTCCGACCGGGAGGGCGAGCAGCGGCAGGGCGGCGGTGGCGACGGCCAGCGGCAGCAGGCGGCGGGAGGGACGGGACACGGTGACTGCCCTTCGACGTGGTGGGCGGTGCGAGGTCCGGACCAGGGTGGGGCCCGTCGGCGAACGCCGCCCCGACGGCAGCGGGCCGTTCGGCGAACACCGGCCCTCACCCGTCCCTCTCGTTCGCGGGCGCCGTACCGTGGACGGGCATCCGCCTCACAGAACGGTCCCTCCACCATGCCCGCGCCGCGCCCCTTCGTCCTGCTGAGCGCCGCGATGTCGCTCGACGGGCACCTCGACGACGCCTCCCCCGAGCGGCTGCTGCTCTCCGGGCCGGCCGACTTCGACCGGGTGGACGCCGAGCGGGCCGCGAGCGACGCGATCCTGGTCGGCGGCAACACCCTGCGCGCGGACAACCCCCGGCTGCTGGTCAACGACCCCGGACGGCGGGCCGCCCGGCGCGCGGCGGGCCGCCCGGAGCACCCGCTGAAGGTGACGCTCAGTGCGAGCGGCCGGCTGGACCGCTCGCTGCGGTTCTGGCACACCGGCGGCGAGCGGCTCGCCTACACCACGGACGCCGGGGCCGCCGCCCTGCGCCCGGCGCTGGACGGGCTGGCCGAGGTGGTGGCGCTCGGCGCGGTGGTGGAGCTGGGCGCGGTGCTGGACGACCTGGGCGCGCGCGGGGTGCGGCGACTGATGGTCGAGGGCGGCAGCGGGGTGCACACCCAGTTCCTGGCCCAGGGGCTCGCGGACGAGCTCCAGCTGGTGGTGGCGCCGCTGCTGGTCGGCCAGGCGGGGGCGCCGCGGTTCGTCGGCCCGGCGGACTTCCCCGGCGGACCGGCCCGGCGGATGCGCCTGCTGGAGGCCCGTACGGTGGGTGATGTCGTCCTGCTCAGGTACGCCCCGAAGGAGCCCGCCCCGTGACCGACCCGCGCCCCGCCGACCTGGCCTTCCTCCGCCGGGCCGTCGAGCTCTCCCGCCGCTGCCCGCCCTCGGGGACGGCGTTCTCGGTCGGCGCGGTGGTCGTCGCCGCCGACGGCACCGTGCTGGCCGAGGGGTTCAGCCGCGAGGTGGACGGCCACGACCACGCCGAGGAGGCGGCGCTCGGCAAGCTCCCGGCCGGCGACCCGCGGCTGCGCGGTGCGACCGTCTACAGCTCGCTGGAACCCTGCGGACAGCGCGCCTCCCGCCCGGTGCCGTGCGCCGAGCTGCTGATCGCGGCCGGCGTCCCCCGGGTGGTGGTGGCCTGGCGCGAGCCGTCCACCTTCGTCGCCGAGACCCGGGGCGCGGCCCGGCTTGAGGCGGCCGGCGTGGAGCTGGTGGAGCTGCCCGAGCTGGCCGAGGAGGCCCGCGCGGTCAACGCGCACCTGCTGGGCTGAGGCCCTCGAAGGGCGGGGCGATCTTTTGTATCATGAATGAACAATCTCCTTCGCCCGCCCTCCCCCACGCCTCCTGGAGCCGCCCGATGCCCGCGACGACCTTCACCACCCGCGCCCTCCTGCTCGACATGGACGGCACCCTGGTCAACTCCGACGCCGTGGTCGAGCGCTGCTGGCACCGCTGGGCCGAGCGGCACGGCCTCGACCCGGCCGAGGTGCTGCGCGTCGCGCACGGCCGCCAGGGCCACGCCACCATGGCCGCCCTGCTGCCGGACCGTCCGGTGGAGGTCAACCTCGCCGAGAACGAGCGGATGCTGGACGAGGAGAAGGCCGACACCGAGGGCGTCGTCCCGATCCCCGGCGCCCCCGCCTTCCTGGCCGCCCTGGCCGGACTCCCGCACGCCCTGGTCACCTCCGCCGACGCCGAGCTCGCCCGCGTCCGGATGGCCGCCGCCGGCCTCACGCTGCCGCCGGTCCTGGTCACCGCCGAGTCCGTCGGCGCCAGCAAGCCCGACCCCGAGGGCTTCCTCAAGGGCGCCGCCGCCCTCGGCTTCGCCCCCGCCGACTGCCTCGCCTTCGAGGACTCCGAGGCCGGCATAGCGGCCGCCCGCGCGGCCGGCGTCCCGGTCATCGGCATCGGCCCCCGCGCCGCCGCCCACCGCCCCACCGCCCACGCCCTCACCCTCGATGCCCTCACCGTCACCCAGGGCCCCTCCGGCACCCTCACCGTCACTCTCGCCTGACCCCTCGGCCACGAGCTGCGACCGCGGGAGCCCTGTGCTTCGCTGGAAGGGCACGGACCTGCCGTTCGCCCCCGATCGGGTGTGATCGCAAAGGAGTCCCGAGGTGACCACCAACCCACCCGCCCAGGCCTGCAACTTCACCACCGCCCGCCCGACGATCAAGCAGGGCTCCTCGGGCGACGCCGTGAAACAGGCCCAGTGCTACCTCAACCACTCCCTGACCGGGGACGACCTCCTCGTCGACGGCGTGTTCGGCCCCGTCACCGACGCCGCGACGAGACGCTTCCAGTCCTGCGCCAAGATCACCGTCGACGGCGTCATCGGCGCCCAGACCTGGTCCTTCCTGACCTTCTTCGCCAACTCCCCGGGCTTCGCCTGCTGAACGCCCCCGGAAACGCCGGGAGGCCGCCCGACCCGCGCTCAGCGGGTGGGGCGGCCTCCCGGACGCGGTC
>NZ_JBHVIV010000116.1:0-22458 GCF_042799475.1 Kitasatospora sp. NPDC057692
GGGCCGCGTCCTCGGCCCGCCCGCCGTCCCCGCCGTCCCCGGCGTCCCCGGCGTCCACCGCCGCGAGCGGCGAGGCGACCAGCGACAGCGCGCCGGTGAGCAGCAGGGCGGCGCCCGCGACCACGGCACCGGAGGGGCCGACCAGCGGCAGCAGCACGCCGACCAGCAGCGGCCCGCTGACGAAGAGCAGTTCCTCCGCGACGCCGTCGAGGCTGTAGGCGCGGCGGAGCAGGTCGGGGTCGGGGAGGAGCCGGCGCCAGAGCATGCGCATCACCGGGCCGAGCGGCGGGGTGCAGGCACCCGCCGCGACGACCAGCGCCGCGAGGGCCGGCGGCGGAGTGCCGGGCCGCGCGGTGGCGGCGGCCACGGCGAGCAGCAGCGCGCCGTACAGCGCGGCCATCGGCGGCAGCGCCCGGCGGGGGCCGTGGCGGTCGATCAGCGCCGCCCTGGCCGGGGAGAGGAGGACGCTGGCGAGGCCGAACAGGGCCATCGCCGCGCCCGCGGCGGAGTAGGAGCCGGTGGAGTCGCGGACGGCGAGCAGCAGCGCGAGCGGGACCACGCCGTAGGACAGCCGGCCGAGCAGGGCCGCGGCGAAGGTGCGGCCGGCGTGCGGGGCGCCGAGCACGGCGCGGTAGCCGGGGCGCCCGGCGGAGGCGTGCGGGGGCACGGGTGCGGAGGAGGGCATGGGAACGTTCCTCGGTGAGGACCGGCGGCGGGGGCGGGCCACGCCCGGCGGCGCCGGAGAGTGTGCGGGGACACCGGAGGACCGCGCCGGCGGCGGGGGCCGGGGCGGTCGCGACGGGGTCGGCTACACACAGGGAACGAACATGGTCCGCACCGTACCAGGCCGGCCCCGATCGGCCCGGCCCGGGGAGCGGGGCCCGGACGGAGCAGCGGGCAGGGCGGGGCGGCGGGCGCCCGGGTACGTTCGCCGTGTGCAGCAGAGGTCACCCCACGTCAGCAGGCGCGCCCGGGCCGGACGGTCGGCGGCGGCCGGCGCGGCGGCCGTGCTGGTCCTCGCGGCCGGTTCGCCCGCCGCGCTGGCGGGCCCGCTGCCGGGCACCGCCGCAACGCCCTCGCCCGCCGCCCCGGTCACGACCACCGCCCCGCCCGTCGGCACCGCGCCCGCCGCGCCCGCCGCACCGGCCGCCACCGGCGCGGCGCAGGACGCGGCCCCGGTGATCGGCGGCGAGCGGCTGGGCCGCCCCGCCGTCCAGGTGGCGCCCCGCGCCGGGGCGCCGGAGCTGCCCGCCGGACTGACCGGCCGCTCCTGGCTGGTCGCCGACGCCGCGACCGGCGCGGTGCTGGCCGCCCGCGACGCGCACCTGCCGCTGCCGCCCGCCAGCACGCTCAAGATGCTGTTCGCCGACACCGTGATGCCCAGGTTCGACCGCTCCCTGGAGCACCGGGTGACCCCGGCCGAGCTGGCCGGGGTGGGTGCGGGCAGCAGCCTGGTCGGCATCAAGGAGAACCTGTCCTACCGGGTCGAGGACCTCTGGCGCGGGGTCTTCCTCGCGTCCGGCAACGACGCCGTGCACGTGCTGTCCCACATGAACGGCGGGCTGGCCCGGACGGTCGCGCAGATGCAGGAGCGGGCCCGCGCCCTCCAGGCCCGGGACACCCGGGTGGTCTCCCCTGACGGCTACGACCAGGACGGCCAGGTCTCCTCGGCGTACGACCTCACGCTGTTCGCCCGGGCCGGGCTGCGCAACCCCGACTTCCGCGGCTACTGCGCGACCCGCACCGCGAGCTTCCCCGGCGGGCTCGACCTGACGACCGGGCAGCGCACCGCCTTCGACATCGCCAACACCGACCGCCTGCTGGGCAGGTACCCCGGTCTGATCGGGGTGAAGAACGGCTACACCACCAACGCGGGCGCCACCTTCACCGGCGCGGCCGAGCGCGGCGGCCGGACGCTGCTGGTGACGGTGATGCACCCGGAGCAGCAGTCCAAGGTCTACGACGAGGCGGCGGCCCTGCTGGACTGGGGCTTCGCGGCGGTGGACAGGGTGGAACCGGTCGGCACCCTGGTGGAGGAGGAGCGGCCGGTCGGGTCGGACGGCCCGTCCGACCCGTCGGCCCCGGCCGCCACCGCGACCGGGGCACCGGCCGCCGGGGTGCTGCCGCGGGCCGTCCGGCAGGCCGACCACGCGCTGGGCCCGGCCGGGTGGACGGCGGCCGCCCTGTGCGGGGCGCTCGCGCTCTGGGCGGCGGCCCGGATCCGGGTCCGCCGGCGCCCGCACGCGCGGGCCGCCGCGGCGGCCCCGCCGCCGGTCCTGCTCGGCGCCCCCGCCGTCCCCCCGCGCCCGACGTACGCCCCGCGTGTCCCCGCCGCCCCGTACCCGGCCGACCGCCCGTACGGCGCGCCCGCTCCGCCTGCCCTCGCCGCCCCCGCCGTGTCCGCCCCCGCCCGGCGCGGCGCCACCGCGCTGGGCGGGTCGACCGCCGTGAGCGGCGGACGCCGGCGCCGGCTCGCCCGCCGGTTCCGGGGTCTGGCCCGCTCCCTCCGCTCCCGGCGGCCGTCGTAGCGCCCCCGGCGGGCGCCCTAGAATGCCCGGCATGAGCGCCGCCAACCCCCACCCCGACCCGCACCGGCAGACGCGGCTCGAACGCCTCGTCAGCCTCTCCTCCGGAAGCTATCTGCTGGTCACCACCTTCAAGAAGGACGGCACCGCCGTGCCGACCCCGGTGTGGGTGGTCCGCGACGGCGAGGCGCTCGGCATCTGGACCGTCGCCGACTCCTGGAAGGTCAAGCGGATCCGCAACCGCCCGGACGTCCTGGTCGGCCCCTGCGACGTGCGCGGCAATGCGACCGGCGAGTCCTTCCCGGCCACCGCCGAGATCCTCGGCCCCGAGCGCACCGCCGCCTACCGGACCCTGCTGCGGCAGAAGTACGGCCTTGTCGGCGTCGTCACCCTGCTCGGCAGCCGGCTGCGGCGCGGGGACCGCGGCACCGTCGGCATCCGGCTCACCCTCACCGAGGACTGACGGACCGCCACCCCCCACACCGCCCCGTCCGGCCCCGCGGCCCTCCGATCCGGCACCGTCCGACCCCGCAGCACCGGTCACATCCGCCCCCTGGGCCACGGGCACCTCATCCGGTACATGTCAGCAAAACGTTCTCCCGTTGTACGCCTGGCCGTCCGCCAGAGCGCGCGGTATGGCAACGGTGGCGCTGCTACAACACACAGCGCCCCACCATCAACCGTTCGCGCGTCAGGAGGACGCCCCATGCGGCGAACCGATCGAGTCCGGCTCCGTGCGCTGGCGGTGGCATCGGCCGCCGCCGTCGTGGGAGCGCTCATAGCCCTGCCGGCCGGCACCGCGCACGCGGTGTCGCCGGACATCGTCATCAGCCAGGTGTACGGCGGCGGCGGCAACTCCGGCGCCCCGTACACCAACGACTTCATCGAGCTGTACAACCGCGGCACCGCCCCGGTCACGGTCACCGGCTGGACCGTGCAGTACGCCTCCGCGGCCGGCTCGTCGTGGGCGAGGACCACGCTGTCGGGCACCATCGCCCCCGGCAAGTACTACCTCGTCCAGGAGGCGGCCGGCGCCGGCTCGGGCGCCGCCCTGCCGACCCCCGACGCCACCGGCACGATCGCCCTGGGCGCCAACGCCGGCAAGGTCGCGCTGGTCACCAACTCCACCGCGCTGACCTGCTCCACCGGCTGCGCCACCCAGCCCGGGGTGAAGGACTTCGTCGGCTACGGCACGACCGCGAGCTCGGCCGAGGGCTCGCCGACCGGCAACCTCGCCAACACCACCGCCGCACTGCGGGCGGGCGGCGGTGCCACCGACACCGACAACAACGCGGCCGACTTCGCCGTCACCGCGCCCACCCCGCGCAACTCCTCCTCCGGCGGCGGGACCGGCGGCACCCGCATCCGCACCATCCAGGGCGCGGCCCGCACCTCCCCGCTGGCCGGCCAGGCGGTCAGCGCCGTCCCCGGCGTGGTCACGGCGGTCGGCCCGAGCGGCTACTGGTTCCAGGACCCGCAGCCCGACGCCGACCCGGCCACCAGCGAGGCCGTCTACGTCTACACCGCGGGCGCGCCCGGCGTGGCCGTCGGCGACTCGGTGACCGTCGGCGGCACGGTGAGCGAGTTCCGGCCGGGCGGCACCGGCGGCACCACCAACCTCACCATCACCGAACTCACCGCGCCCACCACCAGCGTCCTCGCCCACAACGTCGCGCTGCCCGCCGCCACCGTGGTCGGCGCGGGCGGCCGGGTCCCGCCGGCCGCGGTGATCTCCAGCGTCACCACGGGCGACGTCGAGACGGCCGGCGGCTTCCAGCCGGCCACCGACGGCCTGGACTTCTGGGAGTCGCTGGAGGGCATGCGGGTCCAGCTGAACAACGCGGCCGTGGTCGGCCCGAGCAGCTCCTTCGGCGAGATCCCGGTCGTCCCGCAGGGCTCGACCACCCGCACCACCCGCGGCGGCATCCTGCTGCAGGCCGCCGACGGCAACCCCGAGCGGGTCCTGCTGGACGACGCGCTCGCCCCGACGCCGACCGCCAACGTGGGCGACACCCTCTCCGGTGCCACCGTCGGCGTCCTCGACTACTCCTTCGGCAACTTCAAGCTGCTGGTCACCGCGACCCCGACCGTCGCCTCCGGCGGTCTCACCGCCGAGACCACCGCCGCCGCGACCGCCGGCCAGCTCGCCACCGCGACCTTCAACGTCGAGAACCTCGCCCCGAGCGACCCGCAGAGCAAGTTCGACGGCCTCGCCGCGGCCGTCGTCAACAACCTCCGCTCGCCCGACCTGGTGGCCCTGGAGGAGATCCAGGACAACTCCGGCGCGACCGACAACGGGGTGGTCGCGGCCGACCAGACGGTGGCCAAGCTGATCGCCGCGATCACCGCGGCCGGCGGCCCGGCCTACTCCTACCGCCAGATCAACCCGGTCAACGACCAGGACGGCGGCCAGCCCGGCGGCAACATCCGCCAGGTCTTCCTCTACCGCACCGACCGCGGCCTGAGCTTCACCGACCGCCCCGGCGGCGGCTCCACCACCGCCGACTCGGTCGTCAACAACGCCGGCACGCCCGCGCTGGCCTACTCCCCCGGCCGGATCGACCCGACCAACCCGGCCTTCAACGCCAGCCGCAAGCCGCTCGCCGGCGAGTTCCGCTGGAACGGCCGCCCGGTCTTCGTGATCGCCAACCACTTCAACTCCAAGGGCGGCGACCAGCCCCTCTTCGGCCGCTACCAGCAGCCGACCCGCCCCTCGGAGACCCAGCGGCACGCCCAGGCCACGGTGGTGAAGAACTTCACCGACCAGATCCTCGCCGTCGACCCGAACGCCGCCGTCATCGTCCTCGGCGACCTCAACGACTTCGAGTTCTCGCAGACCACCGACCTGCTCACCGCCGGCGGCTCCCTGGTCGACCTCCCCCGCACCCTGCCCCTCGCCGAGCGCTACACCTACGTCTACGAGGGCAACTCCCAGGTGCTGGACCACATCCTCATCTCCCCCGCCCTCGCGGCCACCGCGTACAGCTACGACATCGTCCACCTCAACAGCGAGTTCGCCACCCAGCTGAGCGACCACGACCCGCAGGTCGTCCGCATCCCGCTGCCGTAGCGCCCCGCTCCCCGCACCCGCCCGACCCCCGCTGCCCCGGCGTCGCCTCCCGGCGCCGGGGCAGCTTCGTACCCCGCCCCCGGAGCAGCCGATTGACTGCATACAATCTCCTCGCAATCCCGTCATATCTACCGGTCACCACACATCGCGGTTGCGCCCACGCCGACGGCGCGGCCCGCTCCTCTGGGGGACATTCGTGCAGGAAATGGTCAAGGGTGCCAACGTCGGACTCGCGGCGCTGGGCGAGAGCATCGACGCCGTCACGGTGATCCTGGGGTGGAGCAGCCCCGGGGGTGACGGGGACGCGGACGTCTCGGTGCTGCTCCTGACCGGCGAGGGGAAGGTCCGCGGCAACGCCGACTTCTTCTTCTACAACAACCCCACGGCCGAGGACGGCAGCGTCCACCTGCTCGGCCAGAGCCCGACCGAGGTCGGCACCGAGGACCGCATCCAGCTCGACCTCACCGCCGTCCCGGCCGGCATCGAGCGTCTGGTGGTCGCCGCGAGCCGCCACCAGCGGGCGCCCTTCGGCCAGTTGGAGGATCTCCGGCTCGAACTGGCCGGCCCCGGCGGTGAGCGGCTGCTCGGCTTCTCCATCACCGACGCCGACTCCGAGAGCGCCTTCGTCTTCGGCGAGATCTACCGCCGGAACGAGGAGTGGAAGTTCCGCGCCATCGGCCAGGGCTACGCCACCGGACTCGCCGGGCTGGCCACGGACTTCGGCATCGAGATCGAGGACGACGAGAACGAGGAGGACGAGGGCGGCGCCGTCGAGGAGGCCGCCGACCAGGCCGGACCGACGGCCGACCCGGCGGCCGAGGCGATGACCAAGCCGCCGCTGTCCGCCCCGGTCCCGACCCCGGCGGCCGAAGCCGCGGCCACGCCCGCCGCGGTGCCGGACGCCGCCGCCGTCCCCGACCGGGAGCCCTCGGCGGCCGCCGCACCCGGCGCTCCCAAGCGCCTGCGCACGGCGAAGAAGAAGGTCACCCTCCCCAAGGCCGCCAAGCCCTCGCTCGCCGAGAACGACGGCTG
This sequence comes from Kitasatospora sp. NPDC057692, assembly GCF_042799475.1. Lineage (NCBI taxonomy): Bacteria > Bacillati > Actinomycetota > Actinomycetes > Kitasatosporales > Streptomycetaceae > Kitasatospora > Kitasatospora sp. NPDC057692. The sequence goes on from NZ_JBHVIV010000116.1 coordinate 6,628, forward strand.
GCACACCGCTCGGCTCTTCCCGGCCGGCACGCTGAAGAGCGACCGCGAGCGCGAGGTCCGCGCCACCTCCGTGCTGCTCTCCGTGATGGCCCAGGTGCCGGAGTTCGGCCGCCGCCTCACCGCGGCGTTCGGCGCCCCCGCCGGCCGGACCGAGACCTTCACCGAGGTCTCGCTCCCGCACGGGGACTCGCCGAAGCGGCCCGACGGCGTCATCCGGGTCGAGCGCGCGGGGCGGCTCTGGACGGCGCTGGTGGAGAGCAAGACCAACGGCAACCCGCTGAAGGCCGAGCAGGTCCAGGACTACATGGACATCGCCGCCCGGCGCGGCTACGAGGCCGTCATCACCCTCTCCAACGACGTGGCGCTGGAGGGCAGCCCGCTCGTCCAGGTCAAGATCGACGGCCGCCGCAAGCACAAGGTGCTGCTCGGCCACCTCTCCTGGGCCGAGGTCGCCTACCAGGCGAAGATGCTGATCCGGCACGAGGGCGTCGGCAACCCCGCGCACGCCTGGCTGCTCCAGGAACTGCTGCACTACCTGCAGCACGAGAACTCGGGCTGCCACGGCTTCCAGAACATGGGCCCGGCCTGGGTCCCGGTCCGCAAGGCCATCGACGAGGAGACACTCACCGCCGGGGACGAGCGCGCCACCCAGGTGGTGGAGAGCTGGGAGCGGCTGATCCGCCAGGTCTGCTTCCAGCTCGGCGGCGAACTCGGCGTCAAGGTGCTGCCGGTGCAGCGGGCCCGGCGCGGCGAGGACGCCGGGACGCGGCGGGCCGCGCTGGCCGACCGGCTCTGCGCGGACGGCCGGCTGAACGCGGAGATCCGGGTCGAGGACGCCGCCGGCACCATCGCCGTCGCGGCCGACCTGCGGGTCGGCAAGCTGCGGACCTCCACCGAGATCCCGGCCCCCGAGCAGGGCTACCCGCTGAGCTGGGTCAAGCGACTGGTCCGGCAGCTCGGCGAGGCCCCGGCCGACCTGCACGTCGAGACGCTCACCGACGGCGCCGCGGCCGGGCCCCGGGGCACGCTGGAGAAGCTCCGGCCCGAGCCGGGCGACCTGCTGCCGAAGGACTCCTCGAAGATCACCGGCTTCCGGCTCTCGCTGTCCAAGAGCATGGGGAGCACCCGGGGCAACGCCGAGAGCGGCTTCATCCGGAGCGTGGACGCCGCCGTCGAGCGGTTCCACGCGGGCGTCCTGGTCCACCTCGACCCGCGGACGGGCCGCCGGGCGCAGTGAGCCGGTAGGCGGACGGCCGCGACGGGCTGCGACGGGCCGGGGTGCGTGCGGGAGACCGTGCGTGCCCCGGCCCGTCGCGCGTCCGGGCGGGGCGACCGGGCGGGGCAACGGGGTGGGGGTATGTGATTCGGGTCATTCGGGGTGTTCGGGAACTCCTCGGGCCGACGGGACGACTGGTGGGGGGTGAGTGGGATGTCGCCGGGTGGCCGGCCGTTGAGTGTGTTGGCGGGGTTCGCCCTGCTGCTGGTGGTGGTGTTCGCCGTGGCCTTCGCCGTGGGGCGTGGGGCCGGGCCGGTGACGCCGGGGCTGACGCCCGGCGGCGGGGGCGGCGCCAAGCCCGGGACGGGGCACGTCATGGGGGCGGGCCGGTGACGTCCGTGACGGGGAGTGCGGGCAGTGGGGCCGCCGGGGCGCTCGTCAGCACCGATCTGGCGGTCGGCGGGATGACCTGCGCGGCCTGTGTGAGCCGGGTCGAGAAGCGGCTGGCCCGGATCGAGGGCGTGAGCGCCGGGGTGAACCTGGCCACCGGGCGGGCGCGGGTGCTGCACCCGGCCGGGGTGGGCGTCGAGGAACTGGTCGCGGCGGTCGAACGCGCCGGTTACACGGCCGCGTTGGCCCCCGAGGGGGTGCCGTCCGCCGGTCCGGCGGCGGAGGACGCCGCGGACCGCGTACGGCTGCTGGTGACGGCCCTGCCCGCCGTACCCGTGGTGGTGCTGTCGATGGTGCCCTCGCTGCAGTTCGCGGCCTGGCAGTGGGTCTGCTTCGGACTGGCGCTGCCGGTGGTGAGCTGGGGCTCGGCCGGGTTCCACCGCCGGGCCTGGCAGGGTCTGCGGCACGCCGCGGCGACCATGGACACCCTGGTGAGCCTCGGGGTGATCGCCTCGTTCGGCTGGTCCGCGTACGCGCTGCTGTTCGGCGGGGCGGGCGAGATCGGCATGCGGATGCCGTTCTCGCTGACCGCGGACGGCGGCGGCACCGCGCACGTCTACCTGGAGGCGGCCGTCGGGGTGCCGCTGTTCGTGCTGGCCGGGCGGCTGCTGGAGGGGCGGGTGCGGCAGCGCAGCGGTTCGGCGCTGCGGGCGCTGGCCGAACTCGGCGCGAAGGAGGTGTGCGTCCGCGATCCGCGCAGCGGCGAGGAACGCCTGCTGCCGATCGAACGGCTGCTGCCGGGGCAGGAGTTCGTGGTCCGGCCCGGCGAGCGGGTGGCCACCGACGGGGTGGTGGTCGAGGGCGGTTCGGCGCTGGACCTGAGCCTGCTGACCGGGGAGTCGGTGCCGGTGGAGGTCGGGCCGGGCGATCAGGTCGCGGGCGCCACGGTGAACGTCGGCGGGGCGCTGGTGGTGCGGGCGACCGCGGTCGGCGCGGACACCCAACTGGCCCGGATCACGGCGCTGGTGGCCGACGCCCAGGCGGGCAAGGCGCGGGCGCAGCGGCTGGCGGACACGGTCGCCGGGGTGTTCGTGCCCTGCGTGCTGACGGTGGCGGTGTGCGTGCTGGGCTTCTGGCTGGGCGCGGGCGCCGACCCGCAGGCGGCGGTGACGGCGGCGGTCGCCGTCCTGGTGGTGGCCTGCCCGTGCGCGCTGGGCCTGGCCACGCCGACCGCGCTGCTGGCGGCGACCGGGCGCGGCGCCGAGCTGGGCGTGCTGGTGCGCGGCCCCGAGGTGCTGGAGAGCCTGCGCCGGGTCGACACCGTGGTGCTGGACAAGACGGGCACGCTGACCACCGGTCGGATGGAGCTCGCCGCGGTGGCCGTGGCCGCCGACGCGGGGGTCGACGAGGACCGGGTGCTGCGGCTCGCGGGAGCCGTCGAGCACCGTTCGGAGCACCCGATCGGGCGGGCCGTCGTGGGGGCGGCCCGGGCCCGCTGCGGCTCCGAGCCCCTTCCGGCGGTGGCCGGCTTCACGGCCACCGCCGGAATCGGGGTGTCCGGCGAGGTCGAGGGCCGCCGGGTGCGGGTGGTCCGCCCCGACGACGCCGGCGGGCCGCTGCCGGAGGAGCTGGCGCGGGCGCTGGCGGACGCCGCGGAGGCGGGCCGCACACCGGTGGTGGTGGAGCTGGACGGGCGGCCGGCGGCCGTCCTGGCGGTCGGCGACACGCTGCGCTCGGGCAGTTGGCGCGCGCTGCACCGGCTGCGCGGCATGGGCCTGGAGCCGGTGCTGCTGACCGGGGACGGGCCGGGCGCGGCCCGGTCGGTCGCGGCGGAGCTGGGCATCGAGGCGGTGCACTCCTCGGCCTCGCCGGAGCGCAAGGCCGAGGTGGTCGCGGAGCTGAAGGCCGCCGGACGGACCGTCGCGGTGGTCGGGGACGGGGTCAACGACGCCGTCGCGCTGGCCTCGGCGGACCTCGGGGTGGCGCTCGCCTCGGGCAGTGACGCGGCGATCGGCGCGGCCGGGCTGACGCTGGTGCGCGGGGAGATCGAGGCGGTGGTGGACGCGGTCCGGCTGGCCCGGCGCACCCTGGCCACGATCCGGGTCAACCTGCTCTGGGCGTTCGGCTACAACGTGGTGCTGATCCCGCTGGCGGCGGTGGGGCTGCTGAACCCGATGCTGGCGGCGGTGGCGATGTCGCTGAGCTCGCTGCTGGTGGTGGGCAACAGCCTGCGGCTGCGGACGTGGCGCCCCGGGCGCGGCGGCGCGGACGGGCGCGGGGACGGCGGTCCCGGGGCCCGCGGTGGCGCCGGCGCGGCGCGTCGGCCGACCCGGGCTCGGCGTTCGGCGGGTGCGGCGTGGTGAGCGGGCGGACGGCGGGGCCGACGGCGGGACGGGCACCGGAACGGCGTTCAGGACGGATGTCGGAACGTCTGTCGGGACGGACCGCGGAGCGGCTGCGGGTGGCCGGGCCGCCCGTGGCGGCGGCCGCGGTGGCGCTCGCGCTGCTCTCCGGGTGGACGGCGATCGGCGGGGCCGGGACGGCGCGCCCGGTCGAGGTGGACCCGGGCTGGCTGCTGCTGCCCACCGCGGGCGGGGTCCCGGCCACCGCGGCCTTCTTCACCGTGCGCAACCCGGGCGACATACCGGACGAGCTCACCGCCGCGAGCTGGGAGTTCGGCGGCAGGGTGACGCTGAAGCGGCACCTGCACCAGGGCGCCTCGGGCCGCTGGGAGGCGGCCTCCGCACTGCCGGTGCCGGAGCGCGGCGAGCTGGTGATGTCCCCGGAGGACGCCGATCTGATGATCATCAATCCGCCCCCGCTGAAGGTCGGGCAGTGGGTGGAGTTCACCCTCAGCTTCCGCAACAGCCCGCAGCTGCGGGTCAAGGCGGAGGTGCGGCCTCCCGGCGGGCGGCGGGGAGGCGGCTGAGCCTTCCCGCCGAGGGGCCCGGCGCGACTGTCGGTGCGGTCCGGTAGTTTGTGCCCGTCCCGAGGAGGGCGCCCGGAAATGGGGTGCCCGAACCGATCCGCCTGTGCTTGTCTGTGTCACGCCGTCACGAGGTCACACCGTCACGTCGTACCCGGACGCGCACGCGCACCCGCCGTCACACCCAGGAGCACCGCCATCAACACCGTGATACGCCGGTCCGCCCGCACCACCCTGGTCGCGGCCGCCTGCACCGCCGCTCTCGCCACCGGGCTCGCCGCCTGCGGCACCGTGCAGCAGCTCAGCGCCGCCGACAAGGTGTCGACGGCCTTCGACAAGCTCGGCCGGAGCAAGTCCTTCAGCGCCAAGCTGTCGGTCGACGCCACCGCCGACCAGATCGAGGCGTTCGGGACGGCCACCGGCGAGAAGATCGACAAGGAGACCGCCGCCGCGCTCTCCACCGTGAGCCTGTCCATCGCGGTCAGCGCGGACAAGCCGCTGAAGGACGTCAAGCCCTCCAAGGGCACCGACGGCACCACGGCGGCCGACGCCTCGCTCTCCACCTCGATCGCGCTCACCGGCAAGGGCGACGCCGCGCTCTTCGAGCTGCGCCAGATCGGCGACCGGGCCTACGCGCGGGCGGACCTCCCCAGCTTCGCGCGCCTGGTCGGCGAGGACCCCTCCTCGGTCAAGGAGCTGACCAAGGACCTGCCCGCCACCCTGCAGGGCGCGCTGGAGGGCACCTGGGTCTCCTTCGACGCGAAGGACTTCAAGGAGACCGCCGGGGCGGGCGGTACGGGCGCCGGCGGGGCCTCCCCCACCCCGAGCCTCGACCCCAAGCTCTCGGAGGGCCTGGTCGCGTCGCTGAAGGACATCCTCGGCCGCGACCTGTCCTTCGAGGACAAGGGGAAGCAGAACGGCAAGGAGCGGATCACCGTCACCGCCCCGGCCCGCAAGCTCGCGGACGACCTGCTGAAGGCCTTCGAGCCGCTCACCCAGGAGATCCCGAACCTCGGCAAGCTGCCGAAGACCGCCCCGAAGGACGTCCCCGATCGCAACCTGGCCGTGGACCTCCTCCTCGACGGCGGCGCGCTGTCGGCCGTGACCTTCGACCTCGCCCAGCTGGACGAGAAGGCCGGCCCCGGCACCCCCCTGCCGCTGCGGATCGCGTTCGGCAAGGACGCCCCGGCGGTCCAGGCCCCGGCCGGTGCCGGGACCGTCACCTCGGAGGACCTCGGCGGCCTGCTCGGCGCGTTCCTCGGCGGCGGCGGCCCGCTGGGCTCCGACGGGCCCGGCGCCGACGGCCCGGACGCGGCGGCCGCGCCGCTCACCGACGCCCAGGTGAAGGAGCTCACCGCCGGTGGCTCCATGACCGAGGAGCAGGTGCGGCTCTACAACAAGCTCGGCATGAGCTACCAGGACATCAAGGACCTCGCGAGCATGGGTTCCTGACCGCACGCCGCACCCGCGCCGCACGTCACGCGTAGCACGTCACACGTAGCACCCGCATGACGACCTCCGCCCCGCCGCCGCCCGTCCGGGCACGGCGGGGCGGACGTCGTGTGCGGTGAACGCGCCGGGAGCGGGCGTCCGTCCTCCCCGTCGAGGGGCTGCCCCGGCAGGCCCGCGGACCCGATCGACAGCGCCGGAGGAGTGTCCGTGAAGAAGATCAGGGCCGCGGTCGCCGCCGCCGTTCTCGCCCTGTGGGCGCGGTCGCACAGCGCGAACGGCAGCTGGTCCGCCCGGGCCCGGATCTCCCAGGCCCCCGGGCCCGGCGGCCCTTCGCTACGCCGGGGCCGGACCGGCGGACAGCGGCGGGTCGAGGACGTCCGCCAGCGGGCGGCGCGGCGTGGCGGCCCCGGGCGGGCCGTAGCCCACCCGCAGCACCAGCTGAACGTGGCCGGGCCCCTCGGCGGGGTCGCGCAGCCGCCAACGCAGATCCGGCCACTCGACCGCCTGGTGCAGCACCGTCAGCCGCAGCCCGTGCACGGTGGCCAGCAGCCAGACCCGCTCCAGCGCCTGCCCGGTGCGCAGCCAGTCCTCGGGACCGTCCCCGGCGGTCGCGAGCGTGCACAGCTGGGGCAGCGCCTCGAAGCGCTGGGACGGCTGCACCGGCCCCTCGTGGTGCGGCGGGCGTCCGGCGAACTCGCGCATCGGGACCCGGGCGTCGTGGTCCTGCGGGCCGAGCACGGCGTACGGCAGGCCGTCGGCGGGGGCCTCGGCGGTGTCCGGCCGCAGCCAGGAGCGGGTCTCGGCCTGCCGGTCGGGGTCGTGGGCGATCCGGTCCTCGGCCTCGGCGGTGACCTCCAGCACCCGGCGCACCCCGCCCTCCTCCAGCACGGCGAGGGCCACGCCCTCCTCCCGGGCGGCCTCGATCAGCTCCGCGGCGACCGCCTCGGGGACGTCCCGGTTGGTGAACGGCTGACGGCTGGAGCGGCGCTCGGCGATCGCCGGGTAGAGGTCCCGTCCGAACGGCCCGGCTTCCGCGGCGGTGTCCCCGGCGGTGGGGCCGGCGAGGTCGAGGACGGCCAGCAGTCGCGGCTCGGCCGGGTCCGGCAGCAGCCGGACGGCGGCCCGCCGGCGCAGCCGGGCGGCCGCGACCCGGAGGTTGAGCAGGGCGGCGCCCGCCGCGATGTGCAGCGCGGCGCCGTTGGCGTCCGCGAGCGGGACGGAGCGGTCCGGGTCGGCGAGCACCTCGATCCCTCCCCCGTCCGGGGTGGGGCGGAACCGCCAGGGCTGGCTGTTGTGCAGCGAGGGCGCCGCGCCGCCCGCGGCGGCGAGCAGGCGCAGGTCGGCCGGAGTGAGGGCTGACTGGGTCATGGTGATCCTCTCCTTGCCTCGACGCTCCGGAGCCGGTCGCCACGGCCGGCGCGGACACGAGTCCCGGTACTCCCGAGGGTGCGCCGGGCGGGTCACCGGCGACAGGGTCCAACGGCCCGGATGCCGCCCGGACCGGCCCGCGGCCCGGGCCGGGCGGTGCAGGGCGGTGCACGGCCGGTCCCGCCCCGAACGGGCCGGCCGTGCGTCCCAGGGGGCACCCGGAGGGTCAGTCGTGCGGGACGACCGCCACCGGTGCCTCGGCGTGGTGCAGCACGGCGTGGGCGATGCGGCCCAGCCGGGGGCCGAGGTCGTGCGGGCGGCGCCGGCGGCCGACCACCACCAGGGCGGCGCCCGCGGAGTCCTCGACCACGGTGCGGGCGGCGCCGAGGCGGACCTGTTCGACGACCTCGACGTCGGGGTGGCGTTCGCGGTGCGCGGCCAGGGCGGCGGCCAGGGACTTCTCCTCCGCCGCCTGGAGCTGGGCCATCTCGGTGCCGGACGGCAGGAAGCCGACCACCGCGAAGGAGGGCGGCAGGTCCCAGCCGTGGACGGCGCGGATCCGGGCGCCGCGCAGGGCGGCCTCCTGGAAGGCGAAGTCGAGGACCGCGTCGTCGGGCGCGGTGGCGTCCACGCCGACCAGCACCTCGGGCACCGCGGTCTCCTCCGAGGACGCTCCGGCCGGCTCGGCGGCCTCCCGCCCCGGCCGGACGACCACGACGGGCACGGTCGCGCGACCGGCGACCGCCATGCTCACCGAGCCGACCAGCAGCCCGGTGAAGCCGCCCAGGCCGCGCGAGCCGAGCACCAGCAGGCCGGCGTCCCCGGCGGCGGCCACCAGGCCGTCCACGGCGGCGTCCAGCACCACGTCGGTGTGGACCGTCAGGCCGGGGTGCCGGGCCTGGACCTCTTCGGCCGCCGCGGTCAGCATCCGCTGGGCCGCGACCGGCAGGTCCTCGGGGCCGGCGAAGGAGGCGCGGCCGTCGGTGAGCCAGGGCCAGGCGTGCAGCAGCCGCAGCGGGGCCCCGCGCCGCAGCGCCTCCTCGGCGGCCCAGTGGGCGGCGGCGGTGCTCTCGGGCGATCCGTCGACTCCGGCCAGGACTGCGGGCGTCATGGGGGTGGTTCCTTCCGCTGCGGCCCACCGCGCGGGGCGGGCCTTCGGGTGGCTTCCGGTCGGGGCGGCCAGGGGTGCGCTGACGCACCGTCGGCCCCTGACACCACCCTGGCCCCCGGGCCGGGCGGCCGACCAGAGGCCGCAGGGCCCTCGGACCAGGGCCGTAGGTCCCACGACCCGTCCGCCGGACGGCTTCGGCAGCGCGCACGGCGCGAAACCGGCGCGCGAGTGGCCGATTGCACTCCGTCCGGCGCGTTCATGACCGACCCCGACGTTCCGCGCACATGCCTGCGGCACTAACGTGAATCCGACAATCCGAACCGGTCACCGACCGGAGGCGGACCGGACCAGCAGCACGGAAACACGAGGAGGACGCCGGTGGGCGGCGCGGAGGACACGCGGGCGGGCACCGGCGGAGACCAGCGCGAACGGGCGGACGGCGTGCCGCCGCCCGGCTGCCCCGCACACGCCGGAACCGCCCGGGCCGCCACGGCCCGGACCGCGCCGGCGGCCGTCGGCGCCGGCGCGCGCACCGGGGCCGCGAACGCGGCCGTGCCCGCGCCCGCCGCCGGCGGCCCGCGGATACCGCAGCTGCGACTGGACGAGCTGCTGGAGGAGCTCCAGTGGCGGATCGACGCGGCGCGCGGCACCCGAGACCGGGTGCACAGCCTGCTGGAGGCGGTGCTCGCGGTCGGCCGCGAGCTGGACCTCTCCCAGGCGCTGCACCGCATCGTCGAGGCCGCCGCCGACCTGGTCGACGCCCGCTACGCGGCGCTCGGCGTGATCGGCGCGGACGGCTACACGCTCTCGCAGTTCCTGACGGTCGGACTCAGCCAGGAGGAGATCGACGCGATCGGCCCGCCGCCGACCGGCCAGGGCATCCTCGGCGAGCTGATCCGCGAACCGCAGCCGCTGCGCTGCCCGGTGCTCTCCGAGCACCCGGCCTCGGTGGGCTTCCCGCCGAACCACCCCCCGATGCACACCTTCCTCGGGGTGCCGGTGCGGGTGCGCGGCGAGGTGTTCGGCAACCTCTACCTGACCGACAAGCGCGGCGGCCTGGACTTCGACGCGGACGACGAGGCGGTCATCTCGACGCTGGCGGTGGCCGCCGGGGTCGCGATCGACAACGCCCGGCTGTACGAGGAGGCCCAGCGCCAGCAGCGGTGGCTGCAGGCGAGCGCCGAGATCACCCGCAGCCTGCTGTCGGGCGCGCCCCGGCTGGAGGTCGTGGAGCTGATCGCGCGCCGGGCCCGGGAGATCGCGGGCGCCGAGCTGGCCGATGTGTCGGTGGCGCTGGCCGATCCGGGCCGGCGGGCCGGCGAGCTGGCCGTGGAAGTGGCGCTGGGCGGCCGGCCGGAGGCCCGGCTCGGGGTGACCGTGCCGGTGGACGGCACGCTGTCCGGCGCCGCGTACGCCTCGGGCGCCCTGGCGACCAGTGACGAGCTGGAGGGCGACGAGCGGTTCCCGGCCGGGCCGCCCGGGCGGTTCACCGGGCTGGGCCCGGCCGTGGCGGTGCCGCTCGGCACCGGCGAGGGGTTCGGGCGCGGTGTGCTGCTGCTGGCCCGGGAGAGCGGGCGCCCGCCCTTCACGGCCGAGGAGACCGGCCCGCTGCTGGGCTTCGCCGACCAGGCCGCGCTCGCCCTGGAGCTGGCCGAGCGGCGGCGGGACGCCGAGCAGCTGACCCTCCTGGAGGACCGCGACCGGATCGCCCGGGACCTCCACGACCTGGCCATCCAGCGGCTGTTCGCGACCGGGATGACGCTGCAGAGCGCGGGCCGGCTGATCGAGAGCCAGAGCGCGGCCGACCGGGTGAGCCGGGCGGTCGCGGACCTGGACGAGACCATCAAGATCATCCGCTCGACCATCTTCGGCCTGCGCGCCCACAGCGAGCCGGACCGCGGGCTGCGCGCCCGTGCCACCCGGGTGGTCGGCGAGGCGCAGGCCACCCTCGGCTTCGCGCCGCGGCTCAGCATGGAGGGCCTGCTGGACACCGACGTGCCGCAGGAGCTGGCCGAGCACGTGATGGCCGTGCTCGGCGAGGCGCTCAGCAACGCCGCCCGGCACGCCCGGGCGAGCCGCGTCGAGGTGGCGCTGCGCGCGGCCGGCGGGGCGGTGACGCTCACGGTGACCGACGACGGGGTGGGCGTGCCCGCCGGCGGGCGCCGCAGCGGCCTGCGCAACCTCTCCGAGCGCGCCGAGCGGGCGGGCGGCAGCTTCGAGCTGCTTCCGGCCGAGGGCGGCGGCACCCGCCTGGTCTGGCAGGCCCCGCTGAACGTGTGACCCGCGGGGCCCGCCGGGGACCCGCCGCAGCGAGCCGCCCGGCGGGCGGCACCGAAAACGCCGCCCGGCGATCCGTCGGGCGGCGTTTTCGGCGTCTGGTCGGGGGCGCCCTCGACGGCGCCCGGACCTCAGAACGGGTCGGGCATCAGGTCGCGGCCGACGACCAGCTCGGGGGCGATACGGATCTCCACCCGGGCGCCGGAGGCCGGGGCCGGGGACGGGGCCGGGGACGGGTTCGGTGCGGCGGACGGCTCGCGGAGCTCGGCCCGGCCGAGGACGGTGACGCACCAGCCGGTGCCGTCGGTGTCGTCCACCTCGTCGGCCTCGAAGGCGATCACCGCACCGTCGACGGCGCGGGCGAGTTCGGAGTCGGCCGCCGTGGAGAGCAGGACGCCACCGAGCGCGTCCAGCCGGAAGCGGACCGGGAGGACGGCGGGCAGCGCGCCGACGGTGTAGACCACGCGGCCCACCCCGCTTCGGCCCAGCAGCTCCAGCGCCCGGGTCTCGTCGAGTTCCCGCGCGCGGCGGGGATGCGTCCGGACCCGTGGCTCGACCTGCACGGGCGCGGCTTCAGGATCGGCGTTCATAGCAGCGATCGTCGCCCGCGGGGCCCGATCCGGGCGAGGGTCGATGGTCCCGCCGAGAGTCCCGCCCGGCCTACGGCGAACGTCCCGGGGGCGGCAGCCGCGTGAACGGCCGGAGCGGCAACCGTTCCGGGGCGGACGGCCGACCGGTGGGCGGACGGCGAACGGCCCCGGTCGCCGCAGGCGGGCGGGCGACCGGGGCCGGGTCAGGGGGCGGCGGCGTCAGCCGCGGCCGTGGCCGAGCACCCGCGGGTGGTGCGCCGACCGGTCGGCGGCGGCCGACTGGCGCAGCTCGGTGGCGATCAGCGCCGCCTGCACCCGCCGCTCGACGCCGAGCTTGGCGAGCAGCCGGGAGACGTGGTTCTTGACCGTCTTCTCGGCGAGGAAGAGCCGTTCGCCGATCTGCCGGTTGGTCAGCCCCTCGCCGATCAGCGCGAGCACCTCCTGCTCGCGCGCGGTCAGCTCCGGGCCGCCGGCGGACGGCTGCGCGGGCTCGGCCTCGCTGCGCAGGCGGTTGAGCAGGCGGGTCGCGGCGCCGGGGTCGAGCATCGAGCGGCCGGAGGCGACGGTCCGCACGGCGGCGACGAGGTCGGTGCCGCTGATCTGCTTGAGCACGTAGCCGGCGGCGCCCGCCATCACGGCGTCGAGCAGCGCCTCCTCGTCGTCGAAGGAGGTGAGCATCAGACAGGCCAGGTCGGGCATCCGGGAGCGCAGTTCGCGGCAGACGGCCACGCCGTCGCCGTCGCCCAGGCGCACGTCCAGAACGGCGACGTCCGGGCGCAGCGCGGGGATGCGGACCAGCGCCTGCTCGGCGGTACCGGCCTCGCCGACCACCTCCAGGTCGGGCTCGCCGTCCAGCAGGTCGTGCACGCCGCGGCGCACCACCTCGTGGTCGTCCAGCAGGAACACCCTGACCGGTGCCGGAGTCTCGGTCCCGGTCGTCTCGCTCGCCATGTCGCGGCTCCACCCTCTCCTCGCCCGGCACACCACACGCCGGGTCCATCGCATCATGCCGCACCACCCGGGCCGCGCACAGGGTCGAACGGCCCCATTCCGGCCGCGGGCCCGGGCCGGAACGGGGCCCGTTCCGGCCGCGGCCGCGGCGCGCCGGCGGAGCTACTTCCCCGTGAGGGAGGAGAGCACCCGCTCGACCGCGCCGAAGGCGACCGCGCTGTCCAGCGGGTTGGAGTAGGTGCGCGACCAGGTGATCAGCCCGCCCCGGACCCGCGCGAAGACGACCATGTCGAGGGTGAAGCGCTTGCCGGTGGCGAGGACCTCGCCGTGCAGGCGGTACTCGGCGACGGCCAGTTCGGGGTCGGTGGTGCCGTGCACGCTGACCCGGTCGACGGCGTCGAAGCGCTGCATCGCCGCACCCCGGCGCAGGTGCTCGACGAAGGCCTCCCGGCCGGGCCGCTGCGGGGGCACCCCGGGCAGCAGGTAGGGCAGTTCGAAGACGGCGTCGGTGGTGACCAGGTCGGCCACCGCCTCGTCGGGGCCTTCACCCATCAGCTGGACGAACTGCCGGAGCACCTCGCTCGGGGCGGCGGTGGCGGTCATCGGACGCTCCTCTCGACGGGCCGGGGCGGCACCCCGGTCACCTGATCGATCTCCGGATGATTGATATCCGGACCGGACACGACCCAGCAAGGGCACCGCAGAAGAACAATGACGACCAGTCAGATTCGGTCAAGTCCGATCAAGGGCGGTCAGGCGCGGCGCCGACGGACGTTGCCGAGGCCGATGAGCAGGAACGCGGTGGAGACGGCGACCGCGCTGCCCGCGGCGGCGGCCAGGCGCGGGGCGAGCGGCCCGCCGCCGGAGAGCAGGATGGAGGCGGCGCCGAGCGAGGCGATCGCCAGGCCGACGAGCAGCCAGCCGAGCAGGGCCCGCGGCGAGGGGCGGACCGGCAGGGGCGCCGGGTTCGGGTCGATCAGGGCCCACCGCACGGCCTCCTCGCGCTGTTCGAGCCGGCTCTGGAGGTGGGCGCGGACCCGCAGCAGGACGCCGGCGACCAGGCCCGCGAGGGCGATCTGGGCCGCGGGCTGCCAGGCGGGGACGGCCAGCAGCAGGCCGCCGGCCAGGGCCAGGGCGGCCCACCAGGTCACGCAGGCGGCCGCGGCCGTGCGAGCCGAGCGGGGCCGGTCCTCGCCGGCCTGGAGGTCGGCGATGGCGGGCAGGTACCAGACGCAGCCGGACGCGGTGATCGCGGCGGTGCCGATGGCCGGGACGATGTGGGACATGGGGCCGTGCGCTCCTCAAGCCTCGGGCGGTTCGAAGGAGCCGCTCCCGCCCGCCCGGGGGCGACGCGCGGGCGGGAGCGGCGTTCTGGGGCCGGGCCGTCGACGGCCGTCGGCCATCGGCGGCCGACCGTCAACGGTCGGCGGTCAGCCGTCGCCGGTCAGCCGTCGGCGTCCGGACGGCCGGACGCCGAGCCGCCGCCGAGCGCGGCGGAACCCCGGCGGCCGGGCACGTCGTACGCGGCGGGGACGACCCCGGCCAGGTGCTTGGCGCGCTCGCCGTGGTGGTCCAGGTAGTCGCGGGCGGCGATCTCCGGGTGGTGCAGGTCGAAGGCCGGGGACTCGGAGCGGATCCGCGGCAGCCTGGTGAAGTTGTGGCGCGGCGGCGGGCAGGAGGTCGCCCACTCCAGCGAGCGGCCCCAGCCCCACGGGTCGTCGGAGGTGACCTTCTCGCCGTACTTGGCGGTCTTCCAGACGTTGTAGAGGAACGGCAGGATCGACAGGCCGAGCAGGAAGGAGCCGATGGTGGACACCGTGTTGAGCGTGGTGAAGCCGTCGGAGGCCAGGTAGTCGGCGTAGCGGCGGGGCATGCCCTCCGCGCCGAGCCAGTGCTGCACCAGGAAGGTGCTGTGGAAGCCGATGGTGAGCGTCCAGAAGGTGATCCGGCCGAGCCGCTCGTCCAGCATCCTGCCGGTCATCTTCGGCCACCAGAAGTGGAAGCCGGCGAACATCGCGTACACCACGGTGCCGAACAGGGTGTAGTGGAAGTGCGCGACGACGAAGTACGAGTCGGAGACGTGGAAGTCGATCGGCGGGGCCGCGAGCAGCACACCGGTCAGGCCGCCGAACAGGAAGGTGACCAGGAAGCCGACGGTCCACAGCATCGGGGTCTCGAAGCTCAGTGAGCCCTTCCACATGGTGCCGACCCAGTTGAAGAACTTCACACCGGTGGGCACCGCGATGAGGAAGGTCATGAACGAGAAGAACGGCAGCAGGACTTGTCCGGTGACGTACATGTGGTGGGCCCACACCGTCACGGACAGGCCGGCGATCGCGATGGTGGCCGCGATCAGGCCGGAGTAGCCGAACATCGGCTTGCGGCTGAACACCGGGATGACCTCGGAGACGATGCCGAAGAACGGCAGCGCCAGGATGTACACCTCGGGATGGCCGAAGAACCAGAACAGGTGTTGCCAGAGCATGGCCCCGCCGGAGGCCGGGTCGAACACGTGCGAGCCGAACTTGCGGTCGCACTCCAGGGCCAGCAGCGCGGCGGCCAGCACCGGGAAGACCAGCAGCACCAGGACCGAGGTGAGCAGGACGTTCCAGCAGAAGATGGACATCCGGAACATGGTCAGGCCCGGGGCCCGCATGCAGATGATCGTGGTGATGAAGTTGACGGCGCCGAGGATGGAGCCGAAGCCGGACAGCGCCACGCCCATGATCCACATGTCGGCGCCGACGCCCGGTGAGTGGATCGCGTCGGACAGCGGCGCGTAGAGGAACCAGCCGAAGTCGGCGGCGCCCTGCGGGGTGGCGAAGCCGGCGGCCGCGATCAGCGAGCCGAACATGAACAGCCAGTAGGCCAGCATGTTCAGGCGCGGGAAGGCGACGTCGGGGGCGCCGATCTGCAGCGGCATGATCCAGTTGGCGAAGCCGGTGAACAGCGGCATGGCGAAGAGCAGCAGCATCACCGAGCCGTGCATGGTGAACGCCTGGTTGAACTGCTCGTTGGAGAGGATCTGCGTCCCCGGCCGGGCGAGTTCGGCGCGCATGACCAGGGCGAGGATGCCACCGATCAGGAAGAAACCGAACGACGACACCAGGTACATGGTGCCGATCGTCTTGTGATCGGTGGTCGTCAGCAGCCGGACCAGGGACGAGCCGGGTCGCCTGACCCGTGCCCCTCCCGGTCGGGCGGCGGACGGCGGCGGCGCGCTGTCGCCCCGTGCCTCGATGGCGCTCAAGGACGCACTCCTTCGAAAACTTCTGCGGATGGATGGCGATCCATGATCGGAACGCACCACCCGTGCGCCCTAGGGCCGTTGGACCCAGCGGGCCCGGGCCGGTGGGCCTCGGATCCGGGCCCCCGGCCGGGACCACTGTCCGCCCGCGCGCGCCCGCCCCGCCGCCCGCCGGGTCCCACGGCGCCGGAAGCGACGAAAAACCGGCGCGGCCGGGAGAGTTGACGTTCTCCCGGCCGCGCCGGCGGGGGCGCGGAACCGTTCTTCCGCGCCGGGGTCCCGGTGGACCTGTCTCTTATACAC
>NZ_JBHVIV010000117.1:0-21719 GCF_042799475.1 Kitasatospora sp. NPDC057692
CCGCCGATGGGCGCCCCCCCGGCCGCGACTGGACCGCCGAACCGTCCGGCCCCCCCCCCGCCGCCCGGACCGCCACCACCCGCGCGCGGAGCGAAGGCTCCGCGCGCACACCGAGAAACGCCCGGTCGGGCGCGGCGGGGAGCCTGATGAGGGCCGCGTCCGACCGGGTCCACCCGGACCCCCCTGCGGCCGGGTGCGCCGGGCCTGCCGGACCGACCTGGGTCGTCGGTCCCGGCGGGCCCGTTCGGCGTTCCCGCCCGCGGCCGGACCGCGCTCCCGGCCTCGGCCCGGGCCCCCGGCCTGTGGCAGGGCCGTACCCGGCGCCGCCGGCCGGCTTCGTACCGGCCGGGCGCGGCGGCACGGCGACCGTCCTGCCGGAGCCGACCCACCGGTGCGGCAACCGCCTGAAGCGGATCCACCTGACGGCCACGGCCTACCGTACCGGCGTGACGACCGGGACTCCATCCCGCTGTTCCGGCCAGGAGCTGGGCGGGCTTCGCCCGTCGGCGGCCGGGTTCCCCCGGGCGACGGCGCCGCCGGGCTGGACGTCCGCGCGGCTCTTCAGCGCCGACCCGCGCCCGGAACGGGCCCGTGAGCCGGCGATCCGGCTCGGCCCGGGGGCGCTCACGGCGGGCCGGCCGGCGTACGGCCTGCTGCGGACCGGCTCGGCGTCCGGCGCGCGGGCGCCGCCGTGGGCGGTGCTGCCGGCCGGCTCGACACCACCCGGCTGATCGCGTTTCCGGTGCGTTCCGCGCCGGCCGGGACGCTGGGCGTCGGCGGGGACCCGACACCTGATGGCGCCGGTACACGGTCCTCGGGCTCGGCGCGCCGACCGTGTGCGGCACCGCCACCGCCGCGACGAGCCTGGGCGGGGGCGCGGACCCGCACTGCGGGGAGACGGCGCACGGCCGCCCCGGCCCTCCGAGGGGGAGGGCCGGGGCGGCCGGTCTTCCGTGAAACCTGTCTTCCACGGGAGGCCCGGTGCTCAGGACACCGGGGGTGCGAGGGGCGCGCGCGGCGCCCGGGTCAGGACGCGGGGCCCACCCGGACGGTCGTGATCCGCCCGCCCTGGGTCTCCCGGACGACCTCGATCCTGGTGTTGGTGTCCGGCACGGCGACCGCGAGCTGCGGGGTGGCCGGGTCCCGGTAGACGCCGCTGTGGTCGTCGAAGGCCGGGACGGCCGGCTTGGACCCGATCCGCACCGGGACACCCGACTTGTGCAGGGTGAACGCGGTGGTCGGCTTGAGCGAGAAGGTCGCGTCGTAGGTCTGCGCCCGGCCGTTGACCAGGGTGCCGTCGGCGAACCGGACCGGCGCCGGGCGGGCGTCGATCGGCAGGATCAGGCCGCCGCCGGGGTGGTCCTTGGTGTTGTTGTCGCCGTAGGCGGTGTCCCAGAGCCAGACGAGCACGCCCTCCTGGTACGGGTAGTTGTCGACGATGTCCTTCTTGCCCTCGACGCCGGAGTAGCCGAAGCTGTACGGCCCGGTCTTCAGGAACTCGCCGAAGCCGGTGTAGCGGCGGTTCTCCACCAGGTAGGCGCGCGGGTGCTGCTTGACGTAGGTGCGGCCGGTGACGACGGTGAAGCCGGTGCTGACCCAGCCCGCCGTGCCGTTCTCGGCGCCGTCGGTGAACAGCTCGGTGCCGCCGGCGGTGATCCGCACCGCGTCGACCAGGACGCCCTTGCCGTGGGTGTTGCTGTCCGAGGTGACGTGGAAGCGGAGCCTGACGTTCTTCCCGGCGTAGCCGTCCAGCGGGATGTGCAGCTGCCGGTAGGCGCCCGAAGTGCCGCTCAGGCCGGGGACGTTGGCGCTGGTGCTGCCGATCGGGGCGCCGTCCACGGTGCCGGGCAGGGCCGTCCAGCGCTTGCCGCCGTCGGTGGAGGCCTCGACGGTCAGGAAGTCGTAGTCCTGCTCGATGTCGTACCAGACCGCCGCGTCGAGGGCGGCCGGGCCGGTGGCCGCGGTGAGGTCGACGTCCCGGGCGAGCGCGTTGTCCAGGTCGTCGCCGGTCTGGCTCCACCACTGCTTGGCGCCCTCGCGCGGGTCGGCGAGGTCGGTGCTGGTGGTGCTGTCCGGCAGGTGGACCAGGACGGCCTGCGCCTGGTCGGTGTTGTAGCCGCTGACGCCGAGGGCGTGGCTGGAGCGGGTGGCGGCCTGCGCCTCGTCGTAGTTGAGCCAGCCGAACTGCAGCTTGCTCCAGGCGTCGAGGTCACCGGGGTAGCCGCCGGTGGTGTTCTTGCCCTTGCCCAGGTACGAGCCGGAGGACATCAGCGACCAGAAGTTGACGCTGTTGTCGCCGCCGTTCGTGCTGTAGAGGTCGGGCAGGCCGAGGTTGTGGCCGAACTCGTGGGAGAACAGGCCGACACCGCTGTTCTCGCCCGCCTGGACGTAGTCGTAGACGTACAGGCCGGTGTCGCCGACCGGCGCGCCGCCGATCCTGTTGCCCTCCGGGCCGGTCTGGCCGGTCGGGTCCGGGAAGGTCCAGCTGCGGTGCGCCCACAGCGCGTCGGCGCCCTGGGCGCCGCCGCCCCAGGTCTCGTCGACGCCCGCGTGCACCACGACGACGTTGTCGAGGTAGCCGTCGGGCTGGGCGAACTCGCCGTTCTTGTCGTGGTCGTAGCGGTCGTAGACGTCGTACTGGGCCAGCTCGGCCTTGACGGCGGCGGCCGTGCGGCCCTTGGCGATCTCGCCGTCGTACCAGGCCTTGACGGCGTCCCGGATGAACTCCTGGCCCTGGGTCCAGGCGCCGGAGCCCTGCGGGCCCTTGTTGGAGCCGTAGCGGGCCTCGTTCCACGGCAGGGTGACCCAGTCGCTGACGGTGCCCTCGATGTCGTAGCGGCCGGAGGACTGGGTGCGGTAGTAGTTGCGCATCGAGACCGCGCCGGGCGCGTCGTCGAAGAACATCTTCTGGTAGTACTGCCGGCTGAAGTCCTGGTTCCAGAGCGTGTGGTTGTCGCCCTTGCCCGGCTTGGGGATGGTGTTGTGCTGCGGGCCGGGGGTGCCGCCGTAGCGCGGCTGGCCGTTGTGGAGGGTGGTGGTGTCCACCTGGTCGCCGAACTGGGCGAGGATGACGAAGACCTTGTCCTTGCGCTGCTGGGCGAGCTGGACGTAGTCGTTGCCGACCCGCACCTTGGCGGGCGCCCGGCGGTCGGTGGTCTTCGCCACGGCGCCCTTGTTGACCTGCTCCAGCGCCTTGGTGCGCAGCGACTGGCGCTCGCGCTCCTGCGGGGCGAGCGGGGCGGGCGGGGCTTCGAGGCCGCCGGCCTCGGCGCCGGAGCCGCTCTCGGCGGTGAGGGCGGGCGCGGGAGTGGGGGAGGCGGCCTGGGCGGCGGTGGACCCGAGGAGGGTGGCCGCTATCGCGCTCGTGGTGAGCGCGGCCGCGAACGCCGAGGACAGTCTGCGCAACTGACCGGTCCTTTCCGGACGGGGGTGGTCGGGTGAGCGCAGGTAATATTTCACATGTCATGGGTCACATGGAAGGCTTTTGGGCGCCGGGCGTTCGCCGCGAACGCCCGGCGCCGCACGGCCCGGACGGACCGTGCGGCGCTCGGAGGGTGCGCAGGGGGTCGCCGGTCAGCCCAGCGAGGCCCGCAGGAAGGCGAGTTCGGCCTGCGCCAGCTGCTCGTTGACGCCGCCCGGGGTCATGTGGGTGACTCCGGGCAGGGCCAGCAGGCTGTGCGGCCGGCCGGCCCGGGTGAGCGCCTGGGACAGCAGCAGGGTGTGCGAGGGGTGCACGTTGTCGTCGGCCAGGCCGTGGATCAGCAGCAGCGGACGGCTCAGTGACGGCGCGTCGCCCAGCAGGCAGTCGCGCGCGTAGCCGTCCGGGTTCTGCTGGGGCAGGTCGAGGTACCGCTCGGTGTACGCGGTGTCGTAGAGCCGGAAGTCGGTGGGCGGGGCGCCCGCGCAGGCCGCGTGGAAGACGTCCGGGCGGCGCAGCACGGCCGCCGCCGCGAAGTAGCCGCCGTAGGACCAGCCGCGCACGCCGACCCGGCCGAGGTCGAGGTCGGGGTGCGCCGCGCCGAGCGCCCGCAGGGCGTCCACCTGGTCGTCCAGCGCCACCTGGGACATCCCGCGGAAGATGGTCCGGGTGAAGGCGGGGGAGACGAACGGGGTGCCGCCGTTGTCGACGGTGACCACCGCGAAGCCCTGGTCGGCCCACCACTGCTTGACCTGCCAGCGGCGCGGCTCGTTGGCCACCGCCTGGTAGCCGGGGCCGCCGTAGACGTCGAGCAGCACCGGCAGCCGCCGGCCGGGGACGTGTCCGCGCGGGTAGACCACGGCGCTCGGCAGTGCGCGCTCGGTGACCCGGGCGAGCTGCGGCTCGACCCGGTACGGCAGCGGGGCCGAGAGGTCGGTCAGGGCGGTGGCGCCGTGCGGGGTGCGGGCCTCGCGGCGCACGCCGTCCGGGTCGGCCGAGGTGAGGAGCAGGGTGTCGCCGGCGGCCAGGGCGCTGTGCACGCCGGGGCCCTCGGAGAGCCGCTCGGGGGCGCCGCCGTCCGGGTCGACCAGGTGGACGTGCTGGTCGAACGGGTCGCCCTCGCCGGTCTCGCAGAGCAGCTTGCCGCGCAGCCGGCCGACCACCCGGCGGATCTGCAGGCCGGAGGTGTCCAGCGGCTTGCCGTCCAGGGCCAGGCCGCGGGCCTCGGGGGTGTCGTGGACGGTGAGCAGCCGGCCGTCGGCCAGCCGGGCGGGGGTGCCGGGCAGGTCGTCGACCCAGAACGCGTCGGTGGTGCGGGAGAGTTCGGTGGTGGCGCCGGTGGCCGGATCGGCGCTCAGCAGCAGGACGTTCTGCTGCAGCCGGTCGGCGACGGTGAGCAGCAGCTCGTGGTCGCCGTCCCACTCGGCGGCGCACAGGTAGGGGAAGGCGGCGGTGTCCCAGTCGAGTTCGACCCGGGTGCCGTCCAGGCCGAGCACCCAGAGCCGGACGTCGGCGTTGGGCCCGCCGGCCTGCGGGTAGGCGAACTGCTCGGGGGCCAGCTCGGGGTGGGCCGGGTCGGCGAAGTGGCGCGGCGGGACGGCGGACTCGTCCACCCGGGCGGCGAGCACGGCGGTGCCGTCGGGGCGCCACCAGTGGCCGCGGTGGCGGCCCAGCTCCTCGGCGGCGGCGAACTCGGCGACGCCCCAGCGGGCGCCGTCGTCCGGGCTGAGCCGCTGGCGGCCGGGGACGGCGGCGGAGGAGACGTACAGGGCGTCGTCGGCGACGTAGGCGACGAGTTCGCCGGTCGCGTTCGGGCGGGGGTCGAAGGCCGGACCGGCGGTGGGGATCTCGGTGGTGCCGCCGGTGGCGGTCTCGGTGCGGAAGAGTCGGCCGTCCAGGGCGAAGACGGCGACGGCGAGGTCGGGGGTGGCGGCGTAGGTGCCGATGCCGGCGGCGGTGAGCCGGCTCCGCTCGCGCAGCCGGCGCTCGACGGGGGGAAGGTCGGCGGTCGCGCCGGTGCGGCCGGGGGCGAGGGCGGCGGGGTCGGCGGCCTCGCGCTCCTCGCCGGTGGCGAGGTCGAGGAGGTGGAGCCGGTCGAACCGGTCCTCGGGGCCGCTGGAGCGCAGCAGCAGCAGGCGGGTACCGTCCTGGTGGAGCGAGATCGCTCGCGGGGCACCGAAGCTGAAGCGGCCGGTCCGGGCGCTGAGGGAGAGGTAGGGGTCGGTGATGGTCACTGCCCGATGGTCGCCGCGGGACCGGCTCGCCGACCAGTGGGACGACATGTGAAATGTCACACATCACGTGATCCAGGTAACAGGAGGAAGCAGTGACCGAGACCCCGCGGACCGTCGCACCCCCCGAGCCGCTGGCCGGCACCGAGGGGTTGTTCTCCCTGGACCCGGGGGTGATCCACCTCAACCACGGCTCCTTCGGCGCCGTCCCCGTCCCGGTCCAGCGGCTCCAGCGGCGGCTGCACGAGGAGCAGGAGGCCGACCCCGACGGCTTCTTCGCCGACCTGCCCGAGCGGGTCGCCGGCGCCCGGGCCCGGATCGCCGCCGCTCTCGGCACCGAGCCCGAACTGCTCGCCCTGGTACCCAACGTGACCGACGCGATCGCCGTCACCCTGGCCAACGTGCCGCTCGCCGCCGGGGACCGGGTCCTGGTCACCGACCACGGCTACGGCACGGTCAACGAGGCCGTGCGGCGGCGGGCCGAGGACGCCGGCGCCGAGCTGTGCACGGTCCGGCTGCCGCTGGACCTGCCCGACGGGGAGGCGGTGCGCGAGGCGGTGCTCGCCGAGGTCACCGACCGCACCGTGCTCGCCGTGCTGGACGGCATCACCTCGCCGACCGCCCGCCGGATCGCCACCCCCGAACTGCTGCGCGCCCTGCGCGGGCGCGGCGTGACCACCGTGGTGGACGCCGCGCACGAGCCCGGCATGCTGGCCGGACCGGTCCCGGCGGAGGCCGACTTCTGGTTCGGCAACCTGCACAAGTGGGCCTTCGCCCCCCGGGCCACCGGCGTCCTGGTGGTCCGCCCGGAGTGGGCCGGCAAGATCCGCCCGCTGATCCTGTCCTGGGAGGACCACCAGGGCTACCCGGCCGCCGTCGAGTGGCGCGGGACCCTGGACTACACGCCCTACCTGGCCGCCCCGGCCGGGCTCGACGTCCTGGCCGGGCTCGGCCCGGAGCTGGTGCGCGGGCACAACGAGGGGCTCGCCGGGTACGGCGCGGCGCTGGTCGCCGAGCGGGCCGGGCTGGCGCCGCTGCCGTCCTCGGCGGGGCTGTCGATGCGCGCGCTGCGGCTGCCGCCCGGGGTGGCCGAGACGCTGCCGCAGGCGCAGGAGCTGATGGCGCTGATGTGGCGGCGGCACGCGGTGCGGACGGTGGCGCGCCCGTGGCCGGGCGGCGGGGTGCTGCGGGTGTGCGCCCAGCTGTACAACCGGGCGCCCGAGTACGAGGTGCTGGCGGCGGGGCTGGCCGGACTGCTCGGGTAGCCCCGCGGCCGCTGCCGGGCCGCGCCGCCGCCCCGGGCTCAGTCCGCGGCGGCGCGCAGCTCGGCGAGCAGCACGTGCTGGTCGGCGATGAGCCCGGTGAGGATCCGCCGGGCCGACCGCAGCAGCTCGGCGACGTCCCCGCCGGCCAGCGCGTACACCACCGTGCTGCCCTCCCGGGTGGCGGTGACGATGCCGGACCGGCGCAGCACCGCGAGCTGCTGCGAGAGGCTGGAGGGTTCGATCCCCAGCTCCGCCAGCAGGTCGCGCACGGGCGTCGGTCCGGCCTGCAGCAGCTCCAGGACCCGGATCCGGACGGGATGGCCGAGCATCCGGAAGAACTCGGCCTTGGCCTGGTACAGCGCGACGGCCACGGCGCTCCCTCCCTGTTTCCCCTCCCCGGTGCGTTCCCGGCCGTCAGATCTCCAGCGCGCTCTCGATCCGCTTCAGCTGGTGGCGGGCCATCGCGAGGTTGGCCCGGCCGCGGTTGAGGGCGAGGAAGAGGAACAGCCCCCGGCCGCTCTGCGTGGTCAGCGGCCGGAGCAGGTGGTACTGGCTGGTCAGGCTGACCAGGATGTCCTCGATCTCGTTGTCGAGCAGGTTGAGGTGCTCCATCGCCCGCATCTTGGCCCGCACCACGTCGGTGTTCCCGGCGGCGGCGACGTTCAGGTCCAGCTCGCCGCCGTCACCGAGGGTGCCGAGTGCCATGCCGCTGCCGTAGTCGACCAGGGCGACGCCGATCGCGCCCTCGATCGCCATGGCCTCCTTGAGCGAGGTCTCCAGGTTCGCCATCGTCCGCTCCTCCCGTGGGCCCGGTGGGTGTCACCGGGATGTGGCACCGAATGTAGGCAGGCCGTACGGCGTGTCACCGCGGATGACCGGAGTCGTTCGAAGCTGGTCGTCCGATGACCGGTTGAAGACATTTGCAACTATGGATGTGAGAGAGAAGCGATCCCTTGCCCGGGAAAAACGGTGCTATTGATGTCAGCCCCGCCGGGTAACCTCTCGCTGAGATGCGAGATCACACCACCGACCCCCGCGACCCCCGGACGGCGATGAACACCCCTGAGCGCGAGCCCTCCGACGGCCGGGAGCCCTCCGACGAGCGGGAGCTCAGCCCCGCCGAGGCCTTCGCCGCCTCCCGCCGCCGGGCCAAGGAGCAGGCCACCGCCCTGTACGGCTTCCAGGAGCTCTACGACTTCCCGCTGGACGACTTCCAGCTGGAGGCCTGCCGCGCCCTGGAGGACGGCGAAGGCGTCCTGGTCGCCGCGCCCACCGGCTCCGGCAAGACCATCGTCGGCGAGTTCGCCGTCCACCTCGCCCTCCGGGGCGGGCGCAAGTGCTTCTACACCACGCCGATCAAGGCGCTGTCGAACCAGAAGTACGGGGACCTCGTC
This sequence comes from Kitasatospora sp. NPDC057692, assembly GCF_042799475.1. Taxonomy (NCBI): domain Bacteria; kingdom Bacillati; phylum Actinomycetota; class Actinomycetes; order Kitasatosporales; family Streptomycetaceae; genus Kitasatospora; species Kitasatospora sp. NPDC057692. The sequence continues at coordinate 8,309 of NZ_JBHVIV010000117.1, forward strand.
CGGCGCTACGGCGCCGCCAAGGTCGGCCTGCTCACCGGCGACAACACCGTCAACGGCGATGCCCCGGTCGTGGTGATGACCACCGAGGTGCTCCGCAACATGCTCTACGCGGGCTCCAGCACCCTCGACGGCCTCGGCTACGTGGTCATGGACGAGGTCCACTACCTCGCCGACCGCTTCCGCGGCGCCGTCTGGGAGGAGGTCATCATCCACCTCCCGGAGTCCGTCACCCTGGTCTCGCTCTCCGCGACGGTCTCCAACGCCGAGGAGTTCGGCGACTGGCTGGACACCGTCCGCGGCGGCACCCGGGTCATCGTCTCCGAGAACCGGCCCGTCCCGCTCTGGCAGCACGTGATGGCCGGCAACCGGATGTACGACCTGTTCGCCAGCCCCGACCGCGACGGCCGCCCCAAGGGCAACCAGCGCAACCCCGGCAAGGCGGTCAACCCCGAACTGGTCCGCCTCGCCCGCAGCGAGCTCGACCGCAACCCGCGCGACAAGTTCGGCCGCGGCCGCGGCCGCTCCATGCCGGCCGGACGCCCCGGCCGGGTCTGGACCCCGGGCCGCGTCGACGTCATCGACCGGCTCGACGCCGAGGGCCTGCTGCCCGCCATCACCTTCATCTTCAGCCGGGCCGGCTGCGAGGCCGCCGTCCAGCAGTGCCTCTCCTCCGGCCTGCGCCTCAACAAGGAGGGCGACCGCGCCCGGGTCCGCGCCATCGTCGAGGAGCGCTGCGCCGACATCCCCGACGAGGACCTGCACGTCCTCGGCTACTTCGAGTGGCTGGACGGGCTGGAGCGCGGCATCGCCGCCCACCACGCCGGCATGCTGCCGCGGTTCAAGGAGGTCGTCGAGGAGCTCTTCGTGAAGGGGCTGGTCAAGGCCGTCTTCGCGACCGAGACCCTGGCGCTGGGCATCAACATGCCCGCGCGCTCCGTCGTCATGGAGAAGCTCGTCAAGTGGAACGGCGAGACCCACGCCGACATCACCCCCGGCGAGTACACCCAGCTCACCGGCCGGGCCGGGCGGCGCGGCATCGACGTCGAGGGCCACGCCGTGGTGCTCTGGCAGCGCGGCCTCGACCCCGAGGCGCTGGCCGGCCTCGCCGGCACCCGCACCTACCCGCTGAAGTCCTCGTTCCGGCCGTCCTACAACATGGCCGTCAACCTGGTCTCCCAGTTCGGCCGGCACCGCTCGCGCGAACTGCTGGAGACCTCCTTCGCGCAGTTCCAGGCCGACCGCTCGGTGGTCGGCATCGCCCGCCAGGTCCAGCGCAACGAGGAGGGGCTGGAGGGCTACCGCGAGTCCATGACCTGCCACCTCGGCGACTTCGAGGAGTACATGTCGCTGCGGCGGCAGCTCAAGGACCGAGAGAACGAACTCGCCCGCGAGGGCAGCAACCAGCGCCGCTCCGCCGCCGTCGAGTCCATCGAGCAGCTCAAGCCCGGCGACGTCATCCACGTGCCGACGGGCAAGTTCGCCGGCCTCGCGCTCGTCCTCGACCCCGGCCTGCCGCCGGTCAACCGCTCGCCGCGCGGCGGCCCGCGGCACCCCGACTACCAGGACGGGCCGCGCCCCGTGGTGCTCACCGCCGAGCGGCAGGTCAAGCGGCTCGCGATGATCGACTTCCCGCACCCCGTCGCCGCGATCGAACGGCTGCGGATCCCCAAGTCCTTCAACCCGCGCAGCCCGCAGTCCCGCCGCGACCTCGCCTCCGCGCTGCGCACCAAGGCCGGCCACCTGGAGCCCGAGCGGTTCCGGCGCGGCCGCGCGGCCGCCGCCGACGACCCCGAGATCGGCCGGCTGCGCACCACCCTGCGCCAGCACCCGTGCCACGGCTGCGACCAGCGCGAGGACCACGCCCGCTGGTCCGAGCGCTACCACCGGCTGCACCGCGACACCGAGCTGCTGGAGCGCAGGATGCGCTCCCGCACGCACACCATCGCCCGCACCTTCGACCGCGTCTGCGCTCTGCTCACCGACCTCGGCTACCTCAGCGGCGACACCGTCACCGACGACGGCCGGCGGCTCGGCCGGCTCTACGGCGAACTCGACCTGCTTGCCTCCGAGTGCATCCGCGAGGGTGTCTGGAGCGGCCTCGCCGCCGCCGAACTGGCCGCCTGCGCCTCGGCGCTGGTCTACGAGGCCCGCCAGTCCGACGACGCCACCGCCCCCCGGGTCCCCGAGGGCGGGGCGAAGACCGCCCTCGGCCAGATGGTCCGCATCTGGGGCCACCTCGACGCCCTGGAGGAACAGCACCGCATCAACACCGCGGAGGGCGTCGGCCAGCGCGAACCCGACCTCGGCTTCGCCTGGGCCGCCTACCGCTGGGCCCTCGGCCACTCCCTGGACTCCGTCCTGCGCGACGCCGACATGCCGGCCGGTGACTTCGTCCGCTGGACGAAGCAGCTGATCGACGTCCTCGGCCAGATCCAGGACGCCGCCGGCGAGGACGCCGAGCTCCGCAAGACCGCCCGCAAGGCGATCGACGGCCTGCGCCGCGGCATCATCGCCTACTCCTCCGTCAGCTGACCCCGCACACCGCCGCCCCGGCTTCGAACGGATCGAAGCCGGGGCGGCGGCTTGGTGCCCGGGCGTCAGCGGGTGGCCGTGAGGGACTCCAGGACGCGGTCCAGGGAGGTGCCGAGGTTCCAGCGGGCGGAGAGGGACTCCAGGGTCATCGGGTCGAGCGGCTCGCTCGGGAGGGCGGGGTCGAAGCCGGGGAGCGGGGCGTCGGTGGCGACGCGGACCACGGTGGGGGCGACGTCCAGGTAGGACGCGGCCTCCAGGATGTTGCGGCGCCGGGCCGGGGTCAGCTTGGAGCCGATGTCCTGGGCGGCGGTGCGGATGCCGGACAGGTCTCCGTACTCGTGGATCAGCTGGGCCGCGGTCTTCTCGCCGATGCCCTTCACACCGGGCAGGCCGTCGCTCGGGTCGCCGCGCAGGGCGGCCAGGTCGGCGTACTGGGCGCCGCGCACGCCGTACTTCTCCAGCAGCAGCGCGTCGTCGGTGACCTGGAGGTTGCCCATGCCCTTCACCGGGTAGAGCACGGTGATCGCGCGGGCGTCGTCGACCAGCTGGAACAGGTCGCGGTCGCCGGTGACGATCTGCACCGGCCCGGCGGCGTGCGCGGTGAGCGTGCCGATCACGTCGTCCGCCTCGTAGCCGGGGGAGCCGATCCGGGCGATGCCGAGCGCGTCCAGGACCTGCTCGATCACCGGGACCTGCGGGGCGAGGGTGTCCGGCACCTCCTCCTCGCCGTCCGTCGCGGCCTCGGCGACCCGGTGGGTCTTGTAGGAGGGGATGAGGTCCACCCGCCACTGGGGGCGCCAGTCGGCGTCCATGCAGGCGACCAGCTGGTCGGGCCGGTGGTCGTGGACCAGCCGGGCGATGAAGTCCAGCAGGCCCCGGACGGCGTTGACCGGCTCACCCTGCGGCGAGCGCAGGGTGTCCGGTACGCCGAAGTAGGCCCGGAAGTAGAGGCTGGCGGAGTCGAGCAGCATCAGGCGGGGTGCGGTCACGCCCCCGATCATGCCGTACCGGGCGGACAGGTCGGGTCTCCTAGTGCTCGTGCGGCCCGGCGCGGTGGACGGGGCCGTGGGCGTCGGCGCAGTGCTCGGCGGTGAGGTCGCCGGGCGTGCTGATCTGGAGCAGCGCGCCGGCCTCGTCCTCGCCGACGTGGTCGACCTGGAGGGTGCTGTGGGTGATGCCGTACTCGTCGGCGAGCCGGCGCTGGAGTCCGCGCCGCACCGCGTGGCAGTCACCGCCCGGGGTGACCAGGATGTGCGCGGAGAGCGCGGGCTGGCCGGAGGTGATCTCCCAGATGTGCAGGTCGTGGATCTCCTCGACCAGCGGCTGGGCGACCATCCGGTCGGCCACCGCGTCCGGATCGACGCCCGCGGGCGCGGCCTCCAGGAAGATCCGCCCGGAGTCGCGGACCAGGCCGATGCCCGCCTTCAGCATCAGCGCGACCACGATCAGGGAGGCGATCGAGTCGGCCCGGGCGAAGCCGGTGGTCACCATGATCACACCGGCCACCGCGGTGGCGATGAACGCGTACAGGTCGGTGAGGACGTGCTGGAAGGCGCCCTCGACGTTCAGCGAGCTGCGGTTGGCCTTGGACATGCACCAGGTGGCGGCCAGGTTCACGACGATCCCGATCAGCGCGGTCACCAGGACCAGCGAACCGGTCACCTGCGGCGGCTCGAACAGCCGGGCGACCGCCTCGTAGCCGAGCCAGGCGGAGAGCACGAGCAGCGTCACGCCGTTGGCCTGCGCGGAGAGGATCTCGGCGCGCTTGAGGCCGTAGGTGTAGCCGCCGCGCGCCGGGCGGGCGGCCAGCCGCATGGCGATCAGCGCGAGGACGATCGACACGGCGTCGGTGAGCATGTGCGCGGCGTCCGAGATCAGCGCCAGCGACTGGGCGGCGAAGCCGACCACCACCTCGCCGGCCATGAACACCACGATCAGCGCGAGCGCGCTCACCAGCCAGCGGCGGTCGGCGTCGGCGGAGACGCCGTGCGAGTGGCCGGCGTGGCCGCCGCCGCGGGCGCCGGGACCGTGCTGGTGGTCATGCTCATGATCATGCTGTGCGTGCTCGTGGCCGGCCATCGAAGTCCTCTCCTGGAGCTCATGAACGCACGGGGGTAAGGGGCGGGGTGGGCGACCGCCCCGCACTCGAAGTGAACCGCAGATCCGAAGAAGATCCAAAGGCTGCACTGGAGACCGTTGTCATTGCCGTGCCGTAACCCCCGTCCGGTATCGTCGCGCCGCCGCTGAACAGGGGAGACGCGCATGGAGACGACCGGACGGGTGGGCCTGGGCACGATCGCCCGCGAATGGGGCCGGATCGGCATCACCGGCTTCGGCGGGCCGCCCGCGCACATCCTGCTGCTGCGCCGGCTCTGCGTGGAGCGGCGCGGGTGGCTCACCCCGGAGGAGTTCGAGGACGGCATCGCGGCGACCAACCTGCTGCCCGGACCGGCCTCCACCCAGCTCGCGGTCCTCACCGCCTGGCGGCTGCGCGGCACCGCGGGCGCGCTGGTCGGCGGGACCTGCTTCATCGCGCCCGGGCTGGCGCTGATCCTCGCCCTCGCGGTGCTGTTCCTGGCCGGCGACCCGCCGCGGTGGGTGCTCGGTGCGGCCGCCGGCGCGGGTGCGGCCGTCCCGGCGGTCGCCGCGCAGGCGGCCACCTCGCTGGTCCCCGCGAGCTTCACCCGGGCCGGCCGGGGCCGTGCCGCCCGTGCCCGCTGGGGCGGGTACGCGCTCGCCGGGGCGCTGGCGGCCGTGCTGACCGGGCCCTGGCTGGTGCTGGTGCTGATCGCCTCCGGCCTGGCCGAGATCACGGTCCGGGCGCGCGGCCGGCGGCCGGCGGAGGACGGGAGGCCGGCGGAGGACGGGGGGCCGGCGGAGGGCGGCGGCCCGGACCGCGAGCGCCCCCGCCGGCCGCGGGCCGGGCTGCTGCCGCTCGCCGCCGGTCTCCCCGCGCTCGGCGGGCTCGGCGCGGTGGCCTGGGTGGCGTTCAAGGTGGGCGCGCTCTCGTACGGAGGAGGGTTCGTGATCATCCCGCTGATGCACGACGACGCCGTCGGCCACTACCACTGGATGACCGACGGACAGTTCCTCAACGCCGTCGCCCTCGGTCAGGTCACCCCCGGCCCGGTGGTGCAGACCGTCGCCGTCGTCGGCTACGCGGCCGCCGGGATCGCCGGCGGGCTGCTCGCCGCGGCGGTCGCCTTCGCGCCGTCCTTCCTCTTCGTGATCCTCGGCGGCCGGCACTTCGACCGGCTGCGCGCCGACCGGCGGGTGCAGGACTTCCTGACCGGCGCCGGCCCGGCCGTGATCGGCGCGATCGCCGGCTCGGCCGTGCCGCTGGCCGCCGCGCTCGGCACCGGCTGGCAGTGGGTCGTCCTGGTGCTCGCGCTGCTCTGGCTGGTGGCCGCCCGGCGCGGGGTGGTGCTCGCCCTGCTGGCGGCCGGCGCCGCCGGGGTGATCGCCACGGCGGCCGGACTGGCCCTGCCCTGAGCCGGTCCCCCCGGGCGGGTCCCCGGGGGGTTACCCCACCTCCACCGGCTCCAGCTGCACCGACCGCGCCGCCGTCGCCGCCCGCACCAGCGCCCGCATCACCCGCAGGTCGTCGCCCTGCTCCGGATGCCACTGCACCCCGAGCGTGAACCCCGGCCCCTCCACCGCCTCCACCGTCCCGTCCGGCGCGTGCGCGCTCACCCGCAGTCCCGTCCCCAGCCGGTCCACCGCCTGGTGGTGGAAGGTCGGCACGGCCAGCTCCGGCTCCGGCAGCAGCCCGCCCAGCAGCGTCCCCGGCACCGGCCGCACCAGGTGCGTCCCGTACCGGCCGGGCGAGCCGGTGTGCACGTCCACCTCGACGACGTCCGGCAGGTGCTGGATCAGCGTGCCCCCGCACACCACGTTGAGCACCTGCATGCCCCGGCAGATCCCCAGCAGCGGCATCCCCGCCGCCAGCGCCGCGCGCAGCAGCGCGCTCTCCCAGACGTCCCGCTCCACCGCGTCGATGTCGCTCAGCGGATGCGGCGGCTGGCCGTAGTAGGCGGGGTCGATGTCCGGCCCGCCCGCGATGACCAGGGCGTCCAGCCGGGCGAGGACCTCCGGCGCGCGCTCCGGGGCGTCCGGCGGCAGCAGTACCGCGATCCCGCCCGAGTCCTGCACGTAGTCGGTGTACCGCTGCGGCACCAGGGCCACCCGGCGCTCCCGCCAGTCGCTCCAACTCGCGTCCACCAGATAGGTGCTGACGCCGACAAAAGGCCTGCGTTCCATGGCGCGCATTCTCCTCCCGTCCCGCCTGATCACCCGTCAACCTCGCCTGTCGGCGCGCCACACCCGTCCGCCCTCTTCCGCGCTCTCCGCGACAGGCCGTACGGTTCGCTGTGACCGCTTGGTCTCGCTGCGTGATCGAGGAGGAGGGCGTCCGCCATGCCCGACCGCACCACCGCGCCCGGCGGTGCCGGGCCCGACCCCGGTACCGCCCCCGGCACCCCGCCGCGCCGAGCCCCGCTGACCCTGGACGAGCTGCGCGCCCTGGTCGACGCCGGTGAGATCCACACCGTCGCCCTCGGCTTCACCGACATGCAGGGCCGCCTCCAGGGCAAGCGCTTCGCCGCCCGCTTCTTCCTGGACGAGGTCGCCGAGCACGGCGCCGACGCCTGCGAGTACCTGCTCGCCGTCGACATCGAGCTCAACACCGTGGACGGCTACGCGCTCTCCTCCTGGGAGACCGGCTACGGCGACTTCGCGATGCGCCCCGACCTGTCCACCCTGCGGCTGACCCCCTGGCAGCCGGGCACCGCCCAGGTCACCGCCGACCTGGCCGGCCGCGGCGGGCACCCGGTGGCCGCCGCGCCCCGCCAGCTGCTGCAGCGCCAGATCGCCCGGCTGGCCGAGCACGGCCTGGCCGCCGACATCGGCACCGAACTGGAGTTCCTGGTCTTCCGCGACACCTACGAGCAGGCCTGGCAGGGCGGCTACCGCGGCCTGACCCCGGCCAACCTCTACAACGCCGACTACTCGCTGCTCGGCACCGCCCGGGTCGAACCGCTGCTGTCCCGGATCCGCACCGAGATGGCCGGCGCCGGCCTGGTGGTGGAGTCCGCCAAGGGCGAGTGCAACCTCGGCCAGCACGAGATCGCCTTCCGCTACGCCGACGCCCTCACCACCTGCGACCAGCACAGCGTCTACAAGACCGGCGCCAAGGAGATCGCCGCCCAACTCGGCTGCGCGCTCACCTTCATGGCCAAGTACGACCAGCGCGAGGGCAACAGCTGCCACATCCACCTGTCGGTGCGCGACGCCGTCGGCGCCCCGGCCTTCGCCGCCGCCGACGGCCGGATGACCGACACCATGCGGCACTTCCTGGCCGGACAGCTGACCGCGCTGCGCGAGTTCACCCTGCTGTACGCGCCGAACATCAACTCCTACAAGCGCTACCGGCCGGGCTCGTTCGCCCCGACCGCCGTCGCCTGGGGCCGGGACAACCGGACCTGCGCCTACCGGGTGGTGGGGCACGGCGTCGGGCTGCGGATGGAGAACCGGGTGCCCGGCGGCGACGTCAATCCGTACCTGGCGGTGGCCGGCATGATCGCCGCCGGACTGCACGGGATCCAGCGGAAGCTGGAGCTGCCCGCCCCCTGCCTCGGCAACGCCTACGCCGTCGAGGACTACGCCCGGGTGCCCGGCTCGCTGCGCGAGGCGGCCGACCTGTGGGGCGCCAGCGAACTCGCCCGCGCCGCCTTCGGGGACGACGTGGTCGAGCACTACCTGCACATGGCCAGGGTCGAGCAGGCCGCCTACGACGGCGCGGTCACCGACTGGGAGCGCTACCGATCCTTCGAGCGGATGTGAGCACCATCGACACCACCACCGTGACCGAGGACAGGGCGGCGGCCGGGCCCGCCGAGCGCGCCGTCCGCAACCCCGCCACCGGCGAGGTCCTCGGCACCGTCCCCGACACCACCCCCGGGCGGCTGGACGCCGCGGTACGGCGCGCCGTCGAGGCGCAGCGCGGCTGGGCCGCCCTCGCCCCCGGCGAACGGGCCCGGCTGCTGCGCCGCTTCGCCGACCAGGTGGACGTGCACGTCCCCGAACTGGCCGGGATCGAGGTCACCGAGGCCGGCCACACCATCGGCAACGCCACCTGGGAGGCGGGCAACGTCCGCGACCTGCTGGAGTACGCGGCCGGGGGAGTGGAGCGGCTGACCGGTCGGCAGATCCCGGTGGCCGGCGGCCTGGACGTCACCTTCCACGAGCCGATCGGGGTGGTCGGGGTGATCGCCCCGTGGAACTTCCCGATGCCGATCGCCGCCTGGGGCTTCGCCCCCGCCCTGGCCGCCGGGAACGCCGTCCTCCTCAAGCCGGCCGAGGAGACCCCGCTCACCGCGCTGCGGCTGGCCGAACTCGCCCTCGCCGCCGGGCTGCCGGAGGGCCTGTTCCAGGTGGTGCCGGGCGCCGGACCGGTGACCGGCCGGGCCCTGGTCGACCATCCGGCGGTGCGCGGGATCGTCTTCACCGGCTCGACCGCGGTCGGCAAGGAGGTCGCCGCCCGCTGCGCGGCCCGGGCCAAACGGGTCACCCTGGAACTCGGCGGCAAGAGCCCCAACATCGTCTTCGCCGACGCCGACCTCGCAGGCGCCGCCGACCCGATGTCCTTCCTCGACAACAGCGGCCAGGACTGCTGCGCCCGCGGCCGGATCCTGGTCCAGCGCGAGGCCTACGACGACTTCCTGGCCCTGCTGCTGCCCGCCGTCGAACGGATCCGCACCGGCGACCCGGCCGATCCGCGCACCGCGCTCGGCCCGCTGATCTCGGCCGCGCAGGTCCGCCGGGTGGCGTCGTACGTGACGCCCGGGCTGCCGGTGCTGGCCCGCGGCGCGGTGCCGGACGGGCCCGGCTACTGGTACCCGCCGACGGTGCTGGCGCCCACCCGGGAGGACGTCCCGGCGGCCACCGAGGAGATCTTCGGCCCGGTCGCGGTCGTCCTGCCGTTCACCGACGAGGCGGACGCGCTGCGGCTCGCCAACGCCACCCGGTACGGCCTGTCCGGCTCGATCTGGACCCGCGACCTCGGGCGGGCGCTGCGGCTGGCCCGGGGCGTCGCGGCGGGCAACCTGTCGGTCAACTCGCACGCCTCGGTGCGGTACTGGACGCCGTTCGGCGGCTTCGGCGAGTCCGGGGTCGGCCGCGAGCTGGGGCCGGAGGCGCTGGCGCACTTCACCGAGACCAAGAACGTGTTCATCCGGACCGAGGAGTAGGAGCACCCGGTGACCCACCAGTCCCACCACCCCCGCGCGTCCGAGAAGTCCGAGAAGGCGGCGCAGCCCGCCGCGCCGGTCTGCCGCCGGCTGGTCGGCCGGACGGCCGTGATCACCGGTGCGGGCAGCGGGATCGGCCTGGCCTCGGCCCGCCGGCTCGCCTCCGAGGGCGCGAAGGTGGTCTGCGCCGACCTCGACGAGACCACCGGCAAGGCGGCGGCCGAGGAGGTCGGCGGCCTCTTCGTGCACACCGACGTCACCGACCCGGCGATGGTCGAGGCGCTCTTCGACGAGGCCTACGAGACCTTCGGCAGCGTGGACGTCGCCTTCAACAACGCCGGCATCTCGCCGCCGGAGGACGACTCCATCCTCACCACCGAGCTGGACGCCTGGCGCCGGGTCCAGGAGGTCAACCTGACCTCGGTGTACCTCTGCTGCAAGGCGGCGCTGCCGTACATGCGGCGGCACGGGCGCGGCTCGATCATCAACACCGCGAGCTTCGTGGCCCGGATGGGCGCCGCGACCTCGCAGATCTCCTACACCGCCTCCAAGGGGGGAGTGCTGGCGATGTCACGGGAGTTGGGCGTGCAGTTCGCACGGGAGGGGATCCGGGTCAACGCGCTGTCGCCGGGGCCGGTGGACACCCCGCTGCTCCGCGAACTCTTCGCCAAGGACCCGGAACGCGCGGCCCGCCGGCTGGTGCACATCCCGCTGGGCCGGTTCGCCCGCCCGGAGGAGATCGCCGCCGCGGTGGCCTTCCTCGCCAGCGACGACTCCTCGTTCATCACGGCGAGCGAGTTCCTGGTGGACGGGGGCATCGCCGGTGCCTACGTGACGCCGCTGTAGCCCTCGGCGGGCCCCGGTGGTCCGGCGGTGAAAATCCCGAAGTTCGAGTACAACCCTCCTGGGTCGGCGCGGGTCTTGTCATGCGAAGGCCGCGGGATCCGCCCGCGCCGGTCAACGTTCCAGGGGGGAACAGATGGCCATTCGATCCATCGTGCGCCGGATCTCCGGCACCGCCGCCGCCGTGACGCTCGCCGCCGGCGCGGCGCTCGTCTCCGCCGCGCCCGCGTCGGCGTCGCCGATCACCAACATCGGGTACGACCTGGAGATCCTGGCGCTGCACAGCGGCAAGTGCCTGGAGATCGCCGACTGGCGGACCGACGACGGCGCGCCGCTGCGCCAGTGGAGCTGCACCGGCGGTGACAACCAGAAGTGGCGCTTCAACGCCGACGGCACCATCGTCAACGTGCACAGCGGCAAGTGCCTGGAGGTCCCGGGCTGGAAGTTCCAGGCCGGGGTCCAGGTGGGCCAGTGGACCTGCCACGGCGGCGGCAACCAGAAGTGGGAGGGGGTCAACCGGATCCCCGAGCTCCACTCCCTGGCCATCGTCAGCTCGTCCGCGTGGGACCTCGTGTTCGACGTCGCCGGTGTGAGCACGGACGACGGCGCTCCGGTGCTCCTGTGGTGGCCGGGCGGCGGGTACAACCAGCAGTTCGCCTTCGACCCCGAGGCGCCGGGCGCCTGATCCGGCACCCGCCGGGCGGTGCGGCTCCCGCGCCGCCCGGCGGTGTCGTGCTGCCCACCCCCGTCGCAGTGAACGCTCCCAGGAGGAGACAGATGATGACCGCACGCCCCAACGCCGCCAGACGGCTGTCCGTCGCGGCCGCCGTCGCCCTCGGCGCGGCCGGCGCCCTCGTCGCGCCGGCTTCCGCGGCGGGCTACCCGATCCCCTACTACACGAACTTCGAGTCGGAGATCAAGGCCTCGCACAGCGGCAAGTGCCTGGAGATCGCCGACTGGCGGACCGATGACGGCGCACCGGCCCGGCAGTGGACCTGCACCGGCGGCGACAACCAGAAGTGGCGCTTCAACGCCGACGGCACCATCGTCAACCTGCACAGCGGCAAGTGCCTGGAGGACCCGGGCTGGAACACCGCGCCGCCCGTGCAGGTGGGCCAGTGGGCCTGCCACGGAGGCCTCAACCAGCAGTGGTACTGGAGCGGCCGCAAGACCGACGTGAACCCGAACACGCTCTTCAACCTGCACGCCGGCCTCAATGTGGACATCTCCGGCAACAGCAAGGACGACGGTGCCGCGGCGATCCTCTGGCACGCCGTCGGCTGGTGGCCGACTCCCGACCAGATGAACCAGTACTTCTACCTCACCCTCCCCAAGGGCCCTGCCTCCTCCTGAGCCTGCGGAGGTGCGTGCCACTCGGCCGGGGGGCGTTCACCTTCTCACCGTAATCTCATCGAAAAGGCCGGGATTCCGGGGTCCAGCTGATTTCGCGCTTATCCGGCTGCCCTTAGATTCTCTGGTGTGAGTGAGCAGATCCCCGCCGGGTGGTACCCGGATCCGAAGGACATCACCAGCGACCCGCGGCCGCAGCGCTGGTGGGACGGCAAGGGGTGGACGGCCAGCACCCGGCCCGCACCCTCGGACGCACCGCCGCCGGAGGCCCCGGCGGCCGGTGCTCCGGGGCCGGACGAGGCCGCCGGGCCCCGGGTGCTGGAGGGCGAGGTGCTGGAGAGCGGGCCGTCGGTCCGCTACCCGGAGCCCCCGCCCTTCGGCACCGCCTACGGTTCGCCGGTGCCGCCGGCCCCGAAGCAGCGGCGCAAGCCGTCGAAGGTGATGATCGCGGCGGCGGTGGCGGCCGTGCTCGGCCTGGGCGTCGGCTCGGGCGCCACCTACCTGGCGATGGACGACCACACCGACCGGCACCGCGTCGCGCGTTCCGCCGAGGCGCCCGGACCGGACGGCGACGGCCGGTGGCGCGGCCTGCCGGACTTCGGCGGGCCCGAGAACAACGGCCCCGAGAACAACGGCCCCGGCGACAACGGCAACGGTGGCAACGGCGGCGGTGGCAACGGCGGCCAGGGCAAGGGCAACGGCGGCGGCAACGGCAAGGGGAACGGCAACGGCACCGCCCCCGGCACCGGCAGCGACAAGGCCGTCGACGTGGTGAACCGCCTCGTGCTGCCCGTCCCCGCCGGATGGGAGGGCGGCACCACCCGCGACGGCTACGCCGCGCTCAGCATCGGCTCCTACACCTGCGAGGGCGGCGGCACCTGCTCGCTCGGCGGCGCCAACACCGGCCGGATCGACGGCGGCGGCACCGACGCGCAGGCGGCGGCCAAGGCCGACATCGAGAAGGCGGCCAAGGACTCCTACAACGAGATCGCCTCGCACGAGGAGCTCAAGTCCGAGGCGGTCAAGGTGGACGGCCGGGACGGCTACCTGGTCCGCTGGAAGGTGGACGCCGTCAAGGGCAACGACGGCTACGTGCAGACCGTGGTCTTCCCGTCCGCCGACGGCAAGGCCCTGGTCTCGGTGCACCTGGGCTTCGACGTCGCGGCCAAGGCGCCGGACGTCGCGGTGATGGACACCATCGTCAAGGGCATCGGCGACTACAGCGGCAAGCTGCCGGCGATCCCGGGCTTCCCCGGGGGCCCGGACGGCGGCAGCGGTACCTCGAACACCTCGAACACCTGACGCGCCACGGTTCGGCTCACGCACGGCGGAGGCCCGCCCGGATCACTCCCGGCGGGCCACCGCCGTTTTGAGCGGGGGGGGATCGGCCGGGGCGGGGGCGAACCGGGGGTGGTGCGGGCCGGCACCCGCGTCCCGCG
>NZ_JBHVIV010000118.1:0-21694 GCF_042799475.1 Kitasatospora sp. NPDC057692
GTGGTTCACCGTGCCGCGCCCCGTCGCCGTGCTACCCGGCCGACCGCCTCACTGCGCGGCGTCGGTCGCGCAGCGCGTCCCGGCGGCCGGCACCGTGCCGTCGACGAGGAAGGCGTTCACGGCGGTCCGGACGCACTCGCTGCGCCCGTAGCCGGTGTGCCCCTCGCCCTCGCGGGTGAGCAGCACGGCGTTGCCGAGCTGGGCGGCGAGCTTCTCGGCGTTGGCGTACGGGGTGGCCGCGTCGCCGGTGGAGCCGACCACCACGATCGGCGTCGCGGCCTTCGAGGTGATCGCGTGCGCCTTCTCGGGCGAGCGGAACGGCCAGGTGCGGCAGTCGGGGTCGAACAGCGCCGATCCCGGCTCGTGCCGGCTGATCAGCGGGGCCTTGGCCGCCATCTCGGCGTACGCGGCCTGGAGCGCGTCACCGGTGGGCACGCCGGTCGCGCCGTCGGCGCAGTAGACGGCGGTGTAGGCGTCGGCGGAGGCGCTGTAGTGGCCCTCCTGGTCGCGCTTGTTGTAGCTGTCGGCGTAGGCGAGCAGGTACTCGCCCTTGCCGCGGAGCATGGCCCAGCCGAGGTTGTTGGCCAGGGCGTCCCAGCCGCTCTCGTCCCCGTAGAGGCCCTCGATCACGCCGGTCCACGCGGCGGTGGAGGTGAGGACGCGCCCGTCCTTGGCGGTGAGCGGCTTCTGCTTGAGGCCGTCGAGGAAGTCGGCGAGCTTCTCCGGCGCCTTCTCCGGGTCCTTGCCGAGCGGGCACTGCGCCTGCTTGGCGCAGTGGGCGGCGAAGGCGCGCAGCGAGCGCTCGAAGCCCGCGTACTGCTCGATGTTGTTCTCGGCCAGCGGCTTGGCCGGGTCGACCGCGCCGTCCAGGACGAGCCGGCCGACGCGGTCCGGGAACTCCTCCGCGTAGACGCTGCCGATGTAGGTGCCGTAGGACAGTCCGAGGTAGCTGAGCTTCTGGTCGCCGAGCGCGGCCCGCAGCACGTCCATGTCGCGGACGGTGTCGCGGGTGCCGATGTGCTCCAGCAGCTTGCCGTACTTGGCCTGGCAGGCGTCCGCGAGGACCTTGCCGTGCTCGGGACCGAGGTCGTCGGTGGTGACCCAGGTGTCGCGGGCCTTGTCGTCCAGGCACTTGATCGGCGAACTGAGGCCGGTGCCGCGCGGGTCGAAGCCGACGATGTCGTAGTGGTCGCGCAGCGGGCCGTCGTAGTCCTTCTGGCCGCGCTGCACCATGCCGACGCCGCTGCCGCCGGGCCCGCCCGGGTTGACCAGCAGCGAGCCGGTCCGCTCGCCGGGCTTGGCGCCGGGGATCCGGGCGACACCGACGTCGATCGTCTCGGCGCCCGGGCTGGCGTAGTCCAGCGGGACCTTGAGGGTGGTGCACTGCACCGCCGACTCGTCGGTCTTCTCGGTCTTCGGGTCGTCCTTGCAGGCGGCCCAGGTGAGCTGCTGGCCGTAGAACGCCTGGAGCGCCGGGTCCGCCTGGCCGGTGGGCTTCACGGTGGGCGTGGGCGTCGGCGTGGCGGTCGGAGTGGGCGACGGCGTGGTGGTCGCGGCGGTGGACGGCGCGTCGGAGGCCGCGCCGGTGGTGCCGCCCGAGCTGGTGCAGGAGGCCAGCAGGGCGGCCGCGGCGACGGCGGGCAGGGCGCGTCGCGAGAACCGGATGATCATCGAATTCACCGCATACGAATACCATCTGACGGTCACACGATCGACGGTGCCCCACCCGCCGCGACCCGCCCGCCGGGCACGCTTCCGGACAAAGGGCGACGAACCTCCGAGGAAACGATTCCTCAGTCGCCGGTCAGTCGCCGGTCAGCCGCCGCACTGCTGCAGCATCGCCTTCTTGTCCGCCTCCGTCACCGGCAGCTGGTACTTCAGCGACACCTGCGCGAAGCGCACCGCGTACGCACAGCGGATCTCCGGGTTGGCGGGCAGCCAGGCGGACGGGCCGGAGTCGCCCTTGGAGGCGTTCTGCGAGCCGTCGGCCGGGATGAGGTTGAGCGGGTCGTTGGCGATCTGCACGCGCTTCAGCTTCTCCCACTTGCTCGCGCCCATCTGCCAGTCGTAGGACAGCGGCATCACGTGGTCGATCTGGATCTTCGAGGCCTGCTGCTTGTTCCACTCCACCGTCTTGCCGGTGTAGGGGTCGTGGATGGTCATCGAGGTGACCGTGCACTTCGAGCCGTCCTTGCGCTCGACCGCCGAACCGTCCCGGGCCAGCAGGTCGTTGCGGGTGTCGCAGTTGTTGTGGCCGCCGGGTATGCCGTCCACGTTGTCGGTCCAGGCCGGTCCGAACTCGTTGCGGTCGTAGCCGTCCTTGGGGCCGGTCGCGGCGGTGGCGACCTTGGCGATCAGCGCCCGGCCCGCCTTCTGGTCCTCGGCCGAAGTCAGCGGCGCCAGACCGGGCTTGGTGCCGTCGGGGTTCTCCAGGGGGCTGGTGCCGCGGTTGGCGGCGCCCGCCGCCCCGGCACCGGCGGAGGCGCCGCCGTCCGCCGGCTTCTTGTCGTCCGAGCAGCTGCTCAGCACCAGGGCGGATATCAGGAGGACGGCGGCGGCGGACAGGGTGGTGCGACGGGCGGGCACGGGGACTCCCCAGATGGGCGGGCGGCTGACGGCGCACCAGCAGACCAGCCGCCCCGCAGGCGGTCAAGCCACCACAACACGGAGCATTTCGATCATGGCGAAGCTCACACCGTCCGCCGCCGGGCGCCGCCCGCTCAGGGCCGCGGCGCGCGGACGATCTCCCCCAGCTCCGCCCCCGGCACCGCCGTGAGGACGGGCTCCGGCGCACCGGCCGCCGCCGCCAGCCGCCCCGGCAGCTCGCGGGCGGACGCCTCGCTGGTACCGGGCACGTGCCAGACCCGGCCCCAGGACGCCTCGTTGCGCGCGGCGGGGCACATGGTCCGCACCGACCACGGCGCGGCCGTCGCCAACGCGGTGGCCCGGCCGTCGCCAACGCGGTGGCCCGGCCGGCGCCAACGCGGTGGCCCGGCCGGCGGCGGTCTCGGCGGTCCGCGACGGCGGCCAGGGCCAGGTCCTGCCGACACCGGTGGCCGGCCCGGACGGCAACTCGCTCGCCGCCACCCGCGCCTGGGCGCTCGCCCGGCTCGCCGAGCCGCTCACCCTGGCCGGGTCGGCCGCGCACGCGGGGGTCGGTGTGCGCACCCTCAACCGCCGCTTCCAGGCCGAGACCGGGACGACCCCGCTCCAGTGGCTGCTCACCCAGCGCCTCGAACAGGCCCGGGAGCTGCTGGAGTCCACCGCGCTGCCGGTCGGCCTGGTCGCCGCGCGGACCGGCTTCGTCACCCCCGACTCGCTGCGCCGCCACCTCCTCCGGCGGATCGGCCTGACGCCCCGCGCCTACCGCGCGCACTTCACCCGGCCGCCGGCCCGCACGGACCGCACGGACCGCTGACGGCGGCGGCTGACGGCGGCGGCCGGGACGGGCAGGCTGGGCGTATGGAACAGAACGGGACGGTGGCCGCCCTGGTGCTCGCCGCCGGGGGCGGACGGCGGCTGGGCGGACGGGCGAAGGCGCTGCTCCGCTACCGGGGCCGGCCGCTGGTGGAGCACGCGGTGGCGGTGGTCCGGGCGGGCGGCTGCCGGGAGGTGACGGTGGTGCTCGGCGCGGACCGGGCGCGGGTGCGGTCCACGGCCCATCTGCCGGGCTGCCGGCTGGTGGCCAATCCGGACTGGCGGAGCGGCATGGGCTCCTCCCTGCGCGCCGGCCTGGCCGCCCTGCCGGCCGGCGCCCCGGCGGTGCTGGTGATGCTGGTCGACACCCCGGGGGTGAGCCCCGCCGCGGTGGCCCGGCTGCTGGCCGCCCACCGGGCCGGGGCGCAGCTGGCCGCCGCGGCGTACGAGGGGCGGCGCGGTCACCCGGTGCTGATCGGGGCCCGGCACTTCGCCGAGGCCGCGGAGGGCGCGCACGGCGACGCGGGGGCGCGTGCCCTGCTGGCGGCGCACCCGGACGACCTCATCCTGGTGGAGTGCGCCGACGTCGCCGCCCCGGACGACCTGGACACCCCGGGCGACCTCGCCCGCTGGGGCGCGCAGTGACGCACGGGCCGCGGCGGACCACAGGCGTGCACCCCCGTTCCGGCGATCGAGGGCCCGGATCCCGCGCGAGGGGGAGGCGTCTCCTCCTCACCGCCGATCAATCGAGCGCACACCCCTGATTCCTCCCTGAGGATTGCCGCATTCCGCGCCGCGCCCCCCGGGTTTCGGGGAGCATGGGAGACGTCACCCACCCCCGATTCGAACGGACGGTGCCCGCGATGCCCGGACTGCCCGACGACTTCACCGGACACGACCCGACCGGGCGCGGCCCGGCGGCGGCGGGTGGCGCCCGGGCGATCCGCTGCCCCGCCTGCCGGCGGGAGCACCTGTACGAACCGCCGTCGCTGCCCTGCCCGTGCGGCGCCTCGCTCAAGGTGCCGCTGCTGCGCGGCGGCGTGCCGGTGCAGGTGCGCTTCCGGTCGTGGGAGGACTCCTGGCTGAGCATGCGCTGTCCGCACTGCGGGCGCTCCGACCAGTGGCCGCAGCCCGAGTTCACCTGCAACTGCGGGGCCACCGTGCGGCTCCCGGTGGACCGGACGACCCGGCTGGGCGGCGGCTCCACGGCCGGTCCGCTGGGCGCCGCCGCCGGCCCGCGGGCCTCCCACCCGCACCCGACACGCCCCGCGCACTCGCTGGACGCCCCCGCCGCGGCCCCGCCGGCGGCCGGGCCGGGCGCTCCGGCCGCGCCCTGGCGGCGGCGCGCGCCGTTCCGCCCGCACCCGGTGCGGACCTCGCAGGACGCCGTCTTCACCGCCGCCCGCTACCTGGAGTGGCTCGGCTTCGACGACCTGGAGCTGACCGAGGCCCAGGAGCGCGACGGGGTCACCCTGCTGGGCAGCCGGATGGTCGCGCAGGTGGACACCTGGACCGAACCGGCCGATGTGAAGTCGGTCGAGTGCCTGTGGCTGCAGACCCTGCACGCGGAGGAGATGGCCGCCGCGATGTTCACTCTTGCGGGCTATTCGCACCAGGCCACGGTGCGCGGGGAACAGCTGCTGGTGGCCCTGTTCAGCCTTGACCTGGCGGGCGTGCCGCAGCCCGCGAACGGCGCCGCGGAGGCCCTGATGGAGACCGGCTGGACGTCCTGAGGCCCCGTTCGGCCCCGGCCGGCCGACCGCTGATCGTTTAGACGAAAAGCCGCCCGGACGCAACAACCTCCGCTCGTGATCTGGTGCACAAGCTCGCCCCCGTGTTGAATTGCCGCCACAGTGCGGGCCTGTGGCGCGTCGTGCCACGCAAGGGGAGGGGCCCGTTTCCTGCTGGATGGCGCACACAAGGAGGTGGCGTTGTCGGAGCACGGATGGGGCCCTAGCGGCCAGGACGCACGGGGGGCGGCGGTGCCTCCGGAGCCGGGGGACACCGTGTGGCGGCTGCGGTCCCGGGCGTGCTGGCGGGAGGCCGCCGACCTGTTACGCCCGGCCGCCGAGCACGACCCGGCGGCCGCGCTCGTGAGAGCCGAACTGCTGATCGAGCAGTGCCTGTTCACCGCCGCCCACTGGAGCCAGGCCGAGCAGGCGCTGCGGCTGGCCGAGGCCGTCGCGGCGACCACCGAACAGCGCGCGGCCGCGGCCTGCGCCCGGGGCTTCCTGGCGTACGTGGCCAGTGTGCTCGGCGCCCGCGACCGGCTGGACGAGGCCCAGGCGGCGCTCGGCCGCACCTCGGCCCTGCTGCCGCCGGACGCACCGGGCCGGCCGCTGCTGGACTTCCGCCGGGGGCTGGTCGCGGAGAATCTGCTGCGCGACCCGACGGCGGCCTGGATCGCCTACCGGCGGGCGCACGACGGCGCGGGCGAGCGCGGCGACGAGCTGCTCCGCTCCTCGACCTGGCGGCACCTGGCCGCGCTGGCGCTCGCGGCGGGCGACCGCGAGCGGGCCCGGGAGGGGTTCGACGCCTCGCTGCGGCTGCGCGAGCAACTGGGCTTCACGGTGGGGGTGGCACCGGCCCTGGCGGCGCTGGCCGAGGTGTCCGAACCCGCCGAGGCCGTGCGGCTGCGGGCGGAGGCGGCCCGGCTGGTGCAGGCGCTCGGAGGCGTGCCGGTGTGGCTCGCCCGCCAGCTGGGCGCGGGGCGCGCGCCCGGCGCTCCCTCGGACGGACGCGTCGAGAGGCAGGCGCAGGGGCCGATCAGCTAAGGTGAGGCTAACCTGGCCGGGTCGAGCAGTGCCCCGGCCAGGTCGGCCTTGCCGTTCCCGGGCTCCGCCAGGCCCCGGCCGGCCGGGCCCGGACGTGCGGCGCCGCGGCGCCACGGCACCCCCGTCCGGGGCGCGCCGGCGGCGGACGGGTTCCGGCCCGGGCGCGGACCGGACGGTCCGGCCGGCCCGGTCGACCCGATGGGCGCGACCATGACCGTGAGCAGCACCCGGCCCGCCGCCGAGCCTCCCGCCCCGGGACCGCCCGCCCTCGGCCGCCGCCACGGCCCCGCCGCGCCCCCGGTCCGCGCCACCGCACCGCCGCCCGCGGACCCCCGTCGGGCCCACGGCGCCGTGCCCTTCCACCACCCCGCCCCCGAACCCGCGGACACCGCACACCCCCACCAGCCCGACACCTCGCCCACACCCCGGACCCGCGCCGCCGCACCGACACCCGCGGACCTCCGTCGGCCCGGCGGCGCCGCCTCCCCCGGGGCGCCCGGCCGCGCCGGGGGGTCCACCCAGTTCCCCCCGCCCTGGGCCGGCGCCTACCGGCGGCTCGGGGAGGTGGTGCCCGAGCCGCGGGTGCTCTGCGCGCCGCCGCGGAGCGGGCGGGGGTGGATCGCGGGGGCGGAGCTGCTGGCGGACCCGGCGGCGCTGCGGGAGTTGGTGGCGTACGACGCCCGGCAGGGGCTGGCCCGCTACGGCCGGGCGCTGCGGCCCGACGTGGCGGCCTCCATCGGTCTGCACCGGTTCGTCTGGCCGGTCTCGCTGCTGTTCACCCTGCCGTGGTTCCTGGAGCGCCGGGTGCCGCTGCTCGCGCCCGCCGACGTGTCGATCCACCGCCCCGGCGGCGAACTGACGGTCCGCCCCGGCGCGTTCGCCTGCCTGCCCGGTGACCCGGCGGCGCGATCGACGCCGGCGGCCCGGCCCGCGGCCGACGAGGCGGCGCTGGCCGGCCAGCTCCGCGCGGCGCTGGCGGACTTCCTGGCCCCGGTGCTGGCCGCCTTCCGCCCGGAGGTGCGGCGCGGGCCGCGCACGCTCTGGGCGATGGCCACGGACGCGGTGGTGGAAGGCCTCTGGCAGGTCGGCGGACGGCTGGGCGAGGAGGATCGCGCACGGACGGAACTCACCGCGCTGTTCCCCCCGCACGGCCCCGGCGCGCCGGAGTGCGCGCCCTTCACGCCGGGCGCCGGATTCACCACCCCGGCGCCCGGCTCCCCGGCCCGCACCGAACGCTCCGGACGGTGCCGGGCCAGCTGCTGCCTCGTCTACACCGCGCGGATCGAGGCGATGTGCGCCGGCTGCCCCCGCGTCACGCGGGGTTGACGGAGGTCGGAGGCGGTCCCGCCCTCCACCGCAGCCCCGCCCGCCCCGGCCGCCGGAATTCCGGATTCCTCTTCACCAAAATAAGTATGACGATATGAATTGCCCATCGCCAGATATCCCCCTCCTCGGTGCATTGACAGGAAATCGGCCGTTCCCCGCCCGGGCATCCGCCATGATGGTCCCCGCCAACACGACGCAGGAAATCGCGACGTAGGAAAGCGAGGCTGGTCCGGGCGATGAAATTGTCCGACATACCGCTGGGTTGGGCCGTCATCGGCGTTGCGGTGCTGCTGGTCGCCGCGCTCCTGGTGGCCCTGACCCGGAGCCGGGGGACCACGGGCGGCGGGGGCGCCGCGGATTCCTGGGAGCGGTCCGAGGAACGCCGCCGCCGCAAGGAGTCCCTGTACGGCGGGGCCTCGTACACGCTGCTGTTCTGCTGCGCGGCGGTGGCCGCCGCGCTCTCCTTCCACGGCCTGGTCGGCTTCGGGGTGCAGAACCTCAACCTGTCCGGCGGCTGGGAGTACCTGGTGCCGTTCGGCCTGGACGGCGCGGCGATGTTCTGCTCCGTGCTGGCCGTGCGCGAGGCCAGCCACGGTGACGCGGCGCTCGGCTCCCGGCTGCTGGTCTGGCTGTTCGCCGGGGCCTCCGCGTGGTTCAACTGGGTGCACGCCCCGCGCGGCTTCGGCCACGCCGGCGCGCCGCAGTTCTTCGCGGGGATGTCGCTCTCGGCCGCCGTGCTGTTCGACCGGGCGCTCAAGCAGACCCGCCGCGCGGCGCTGCGCGAGCAGGGACTCGTCCCCCGCCCGCTGCCGCGGATCCGGATCGTCCGCTGGCTGCGCGCCCCGCGCGAGACCTACGCGGCCTGGTCGCTGATGCTGCTGGAGAACGTCCGCAGCCTGGACGAGGCGGTCGACGAGGTCCGCGACGACAGGCGCGAGCGGGTCCGCGAGAAGGAGCGCCGCAAACTGGCCGGGCGCCGCGAGCGGGCCGAGATCCGGGCGATCAACCGGACCAACACCTGGCGCCAGCGCGGTGGCGGCGGCGTGCCGCCGGCGGCCCGGCAGCTGGAGTCCGGCCAGGAGTCCGCCATAGCCGCCGACGGCGGGCCCGGAGCGGAGCGGGCCGCCGTCGGCGGCGCGGTCGCGCAGCCCGGTCTGCCGGCCGGGCCCGAGCGGCGCACCGTCGACCTCACGACGGAGGACGACACCGTGCCGCTGCCCCGGCTGGAGGAGCTGGAGCAGAAGCTGAAGGACCTGGAGCGGCAGTTCGGCTGACGCCCCGGGACATCACCCCGGGACATCACCCCGCGGCGCGGCGGCCGGCGCCACCCGCCGGCGTCACTCCGCGGGCGTGGCGTTGAGCTCGAACCACATCCGCTTGCCCGTCCCCCGGGGCTCCACGCCCCAGCCGTCCGCCAGCGCCTCGACCAGCATCAGCCCGCGCCCGGAGGAGGCCTGCTCCCCCGGTGTGCGGCGGGTCGGCCAGAGGTCCGACTCGTCCTCCACCTCGACCCGCAGCCGCGCCCGTCCGCCGTCCGCGGCCGGCTCCCGGTAGAGACGGGCGGTGAACATCGCGTCCCGGTCGGTGTGCCGGATGGCGTTGGTCACCAGCTCGGAGGAGAGCAGCTCGGCGGTGTCGATCAGCTCGGACACCCCCCAGCGGCGCAGCGCGTCGCGCAGCTCGGCGCGGACCTCCGAGATCCGCGCGAGGTCCGCCTGGCCGATCCGGCGGCGCAGCTGCTGGGCGGCCAGACCGCCCTCGGGGCCGTCCCAGCGCAGCAGGAGCAGCGCTATGTCGTCCTCGCGCTCGCTGGAGTCGGCCGCCTGGGAGGCGATCCGGTCGGCGAGGTCGTCCAGCGGGTCGCGGCCGGTCGCGACGGGGTCCGCGAGCGGCTCGGAGAGCACCGCGGTGAGCCGGGCGATGCCCTCGTCGAGGTCCATGCCGCGCGCCTCGACCAGGCCGTCGGTGCAGAGCAGCACGGTCTCGCCCGGGTCGAGGCTGAACCGGGTGACCCGGTACTCCTCGTCCGGGGCGATGCCGAGCGGCAGTCCGCCGGCCACCGGGACGGTGGTGGCGGTGCCGTCACCGCGCCGCACCACCGGGTCGAGGTGGCCCGCCCGGACGGCGTAGACCACGCCGTAGTCGACGTTGACCTCGGCGTAGGTGCAGGTGGCGAAGTGGTCGGTGTCGAGGTCGGCGAGGAAGCGGGAGGCCCGGGCCATCACCGCGGCGGGCGGGTGGCCCTCGGCGGCGTAGGCGCGCAGGGCGATCCGCAGCTGGCCCATGATGCCGGCCGCGTGCACGTCGTGGCCCTGGACGTCGCCGATCACCAGGCCGACGTGGCCGCCGGGCAGCGGCACCACGTCGTACCAGTCGCCGCCGATCTGGAGGCCCGAGCCGGCCGCCAGGTAGCGGACGGCGGTGGTGACGCCCGGGACGGACGGCACGGTGCGCGGCAGCATGACGCGCTGGAGGCCGGCCGCCAGCTCGTGCTCGGCGTCGTGCAGCCGGGCCCGGGCCAGCGACTGGGCGACCAGGCCGCCGAGGGTGGAGAGCAGGGTGCGCTCGTCGGCGTCGAGCTGGCGGTCGTCGTCGAAGCTGACCACGCAGACGCCGATCGCCCGGCCGCTGGCGACCAGCGGCAGGAACGCCCAGGAGCTGCGGGTGGTGCGGCGGGCCCGGTCCCAGACGTCCGGGTAGCGCTCGCGGTACTCGTCCCGGCTGGCGCAGAAGACCGGGGCGCGGCCGCGCAGCGCCTCGGCGGCGGGGTGGGTCGGCGGCAGCAGCGAGCGGTCGTAGGCGGCCAGTTCCTCGGTGTGGTGGCCGGAGGCGCCGAGGAGCTGCACCCGGCCGGCCTCGAAGGAGGCCAGCACCAGACCGTCCGGCGGCAGGCCGGGCAGCGGCAGCTCGGTGAAGACCCGGGCGACGTCGCGCACGGTGACCGCCTCGGAGAGCGCGCGGGCGGCCTCCTTGATGAAGCGGGAGCGCTCCTCGCGCAGCAGGGCGAGCCGGTCGGCGCGGTCGCGCTTGTGCAGCTCGACGGTGGCGTCCCAGACGAAGCCGACCATCCGGGAGGCGCGGCCGAAGGCGTCGGCGAGGACCCGGCCGCGGAACCGGACGGCCCGGGTGGTGCCGCCCTTGCCGAGCGTCCGGTAGTAGGCGCCGCACTGGCCGAGCTCGGCGACGGCGCGCTCGACCCGGCGGCGCACCACGGGGGCGTCCTCGGGGTGGAGCAGGGCCAGGAAGGAGGCGGAGGTGCGGTCGAAGCGGCCCTTCTCGGCGCCGTCGAGGCCGACGATGATGCAGGCGCGCTGGTCGCCCTCCAGGATGTCGCGGCGGATGTCCCAGTCGAACGAGCCGATGCCGTTGGCGGCCATCGCGGGCTCCAGCCAGTCCGGCGTGGAGTCGCCCGGGGAGAGCGGCAGGCCGCCGGAGAGCATCGGCGCGAGCCGGCCGGCGGCCAGGCCGGGGGCGGTGCGCAGCACGTTCCGCCGGGCCGCCTGCGCGGGGGGCCTGGCCCGCCCGGAGCCGGTCGCGGGGGGACCGGAAGGGAGGGCCGGCCCCGGTGACTCGGGCTCAGTGGGCATGCTGCTCCTGCCGCTGCCGTGGCGGACCGCGCCGACCGTCCGGACGGGCCGCGTGGCGGGTGGTGGGTGGTGCTCGACGGTCGCGCGCCGACGGGCTGTCAACGGTCGAGGTGGTCTCTCCCCGCCGCTTCTCGCACGTGGGCACACATTCCCACCATCCTGGCCAATGTTCGGCCGAGCGGCAATGGCACCGGGCCGGGAATCTTGCCTTCCGCCTTCACTTCCGGGCATCGTTCGGTGGCGAACAGTGCTCGTACGACAATCGGAGGCCGGCCTGCCGGGCGGTTCCGGGCGCGCCGGGCGGCGTCCGGCGGCTCAGGCGGCTCAGGCGGCGACGATGCCCAGCTCGAACCAGGTGACCTTGCCGTCCCCGCGCAGCTGGACGCCCCAGGAGTCGGCGAGCGCCTCGACCAGCAGCAGCCCGCGGCCGGAGGTGGCGTACTCCGGGTCCGGCTCGCGGCGCCGGCCGGGCAACCGGGCCGTGCCGTCGTGGACCTCGATGCGCAGCCGCTGGTCACCGGTGAGCACCGCGTCGAAGACCGCGCCCTGGCCGGTGTGCTGCAGCGCGTTGGTGACCAGCTCGGAGGTGAGCAGCTCGGCGGTGTCGGCCAGCTCGGGCACGCCCCACAGGCCGAGCGCGGCGCGCAGCCGGCGGCGGACCGCGCCGACGCCGACCAGGTCGGCGGCCTCCAGGGCCAGGTGGAGCCGGCGGTTGAGCGCGCACCCGGGTGCCGGTACGCCCGGCCGGGTGACGCCCGCCGCCGTCGACGGGTTCGCGGGGTCCGCCGTGCCGGCCGGGGCGCCCTGGCCGGTTCCGGTCACCCGGAAGGCTCCACCCGAACTTGTCCGCTGCCGCGGGAATCGCGACTGACCGTCCATCACCCCTGCCCCCGCCCTCGTTCCGGGTCTCCGGTCCGGGTCCCCCGCCGGCCGGTCGACCCCCTTGGTACTGACCAATCATCCTCATGCCCAGCTTTCGGCATTTGGAACAGCACCCCGGCGATCACCTGGGGTGAAGGGGGCACGGGGCGGTTCGCGTGATCCAGCCGCCCCCGCCGGACAGGTTTGCGAAGCGTACGGGCGGTTTTCGGCCTCCGGCGGCGCCGTGCCGGTCGGTCGGCGAGCCGATCGCCGCGGAAGCGGCAAGGCTGGACAGGGCGGGCGGCTCCGGGTTCAATGACCGGAGATGTTTGAACGACGTTCTAACAACCCTCACCCCCCTCTCCCGGCGACCGCGAGCGAGGAACCGTGCGACTGACCCCCACCGAGCGGGACCGGCTGCTGATCTTCACAGCAGCCGAGCTGGCCCGCGCCCGCCGCGCCCGAGGCGTCCGCCTCAACATCCCCGAGGCGACCGCGCTGATCGCCGACGCCGTCTGCGAGGCCGCCCGGGACGGCCGGCGCCTCGCCGAGGCCATCGAGGCCGGCCGCTCCGTGCTCACCGCCGAGGACGTGCTGCCCGGCGTGCCCGACGTGGTCACCGTGGTCCAGGTGGAGGCGGTGTTCGACGACGGCACCCGGCTGGCCGTGGTCAACGACCCGTTCCGGGGGGCCGGCTCGCTCGGCGACGAGGCCCCCGGCGGCGCGCTGCTCGGCGACGGCGCCGGCTACGACCCGGTCGAGGAGACCGTCGTGCTGCCCGTCCACAACACCTCCGGCGTGCCGATCTCGGTCACCTCGCACTTCCACTTCTTCGAGGCCAACCCCCGGCTGGCCTTCGACCGCGGCGCCGCCTACGGCACCCACCTGGCGATCCCGGCCGGCTCCTCGGTGCGCTTCGACCCGGGCGCCACCGTCGAGGTCGGCCTGGTACCGATCGGCGGCGGGCGGGTCGCGATCGGCTTCGCCGGCCTGGTGGACGGCCCGCTGGACGCGCCCGGCGCCAAGGACGCCGCGCTGGCCAAGGCCCGCGCCACCGGCTACCTCACCCACTTCGACGACGCGGAGGTCGAGTCGTGACGTCCATCACCCCCCACGACTACATCTCCGTGCACGGCCCGCGCGCCGGCGACCGGATCCGGCTCGGCGACTCCGGGCTGATCGTCCGCGTCGAGTCCGACTCCCAGGCGCCGGGCGACGAGTTCCTGGCCGGCTTCGGCAAGACCGCCCGCGACGGCCTGCACCTCAAGCCCGCCGCCGTCCGCGACACCTGCGACGTGGTGATCAGCAACGTCCTGGTCATCGACGCGGTCCAGGGCATCCGCAAGACCTCGATCGGCCTGGTCGGCGGCCGGATCGCCTCGATCGGCCGGGCCGGCAACCCGGACACCATGGACGGCGTCGACGTGGTCGTCGGCACCGGGACGACGATCGTCTCCGGCGAGGGCATGATCGCCACCGCCGGCGCCATCGACACCCACGTCCACCTGCTGTCGCCGCGGATCATGGAGGCCTCGCTCGCCTCCGGCGTCACCACGATCATCGGCCAGGAGTTCGGCCCGGTCTGGGGCGTCGGCGTCAACTCGCCGTGGGCGCTGCGGCACGCCTTCAACGCCTTCGACGCCTGGCCGGTCAACATCGGCTTCCTCGGCCGCGGCTCCTCCTCCGACGAGGCCCCGCTGATCGAGGCACTGGCGGAGGGCGGCGCCTCCGGCTTCAAGGTGCACGAGGACATGGGCGCGCACACCCGCGCCCTGGACACGGCGCTGCGGGTCGCCGAGGAGTACGACGTGCAGGTCGCCCTGCACACCGACGGCCTCAACGAGTGCCTGTCCGTCGAGGACACCCTCAAGGTGCTGGAGGGCCGGACCATCCACGCCTTCCACATCGAGGGCTGCGGCGGCGGCCACGTGCCCAACGTGCTCAAGATGGCGGGCGTGCCGAACGTCATCGGCTCCTCCACCAACCCCACCCTGCCGTTCGGCCGGGACGCGCTGGGCGAGCACTTCGGCATGATCGTCTCCGCGCACGACCTCAAGGTCGACCTGCCCGGCGACGCCGCGATGGCCCGCGACCGCATCCGGGCCGGCACGATGGGCGCCGAGGACGTCCTGCACGACCTGGGCGTCATCGGCATCACCTCCTCGGACGCCCAGGGCATGGGCCGGGCCGGCGAGACCGTGCGCCGCACCTTCGCGATGGCCGGCAAGATGAAGGCCGAGCTCGGCCCGCTCGACGGCCCGGGAGGATCGGGCACCGTCGGCACCACCGAGGGCGGCGACGACAACGAGCGCGTGCTGCGCTACATCGCCAAGCTCACCATCAACCCCGCCATCGCCCACGGCCTGGCCCACGAGGTCGGCTCGATCGAGATCGGCAAGCTCGCCGACATCGTGCTGTGGCGCCCGGACCACTTCGGTGCCAAGCCGCAGCTGGTCCTCAAGGCCGGCTTCCCCGCCTACGGCGTGGTCGGCGACCCCAACGCCTCCACCGACCGCTGCGAGCCCCTCGTGCTCGGCCCGCAGTTCGGCGCGCACGGCGCCACCGCCGCCGACATCTCGGTCGCCTTCGTCGCCCAGGCCGCCGCCGACGGCGCCTACCTCGACCGCCCCGCCGACGGCCTGCCCACCCGGCGCCGGCGCGTCGGCGTCCGGAACACCCGCGGCATCGGCCCGCGCGACATGGTGCGCAACGCCCGGGTCGGCCGCGTCGAGGTCACCGAGACCGGCCTGGTCTCGCTCGACGGCGACCCGCTGCGCTCCGAGCCCGCCGACAGCGTCTCGCTCAGCCGCCTCTACTTCCTCTGACCTCCCCGCCCCACCGAAGGACGCCGCGATGACCACCCCCACCCCCGCCTCGCTCGGCTACCGGATGCCCGCCGAGTGGCACCCGCACGACCGCACCTGGATGGCCTTCCCGACCGACAACCCGACCTTCGACACCCCCGAGCACCTGCACGCGGCGCGCGAGGCCTGGGCGAACGTCGCCAACACCGTCGTCCGGTACGAGCCGGTCACCCTGGTGGTGAACACCGGCGAGAGCGCGGAGGCCCGCAAGTACGTCGCCGACGCGGTCGAGATCGTCGAGCGCCCGCTGAACGACGCCTGGATGCGCGACATCGGCCCGAGCTTCCTGATCGACGGCAAGGGCGGCCTGGCCGCCGCCGACTGGATCTTCAACGGCTGGGGCGCGCAGTCCTGGGCCCGCTGGGACAAGGACCAGCACGTCGCCGAGCACATCGGCGAGCTGACCGATGTCCAGCGCTTCGCCTCGAAGCTCATCAACGAGGGCGGCGGCATCCACGTCGACGGCGAGGGCACCGTGCTCGTCACCGAGACCGTCCAGCTGGGCGAGGGCCGCAACGCCGACTGGACCAAGGAGCAGGTCGAGGCCGAGCTGCACGCCTTCCTCGGCACCAGCAAGGCGATCTGGCTGCCGCGCGGCCTCACCCGCGACTACGACGAGTTCGGCACCCGCGGCCACATCGACATCGTGGCCTCCTTCGTCCGCCCCGGCGTCGTCCTCGCCCACGTCCAGCCGGACCCGGCGCACCCCGACCACGAGGTCTGCCGGGAGCTGGTGGCGATCCTGCGGGCCTCCACCGACGCCCAGGGCCGCCCGCTGGAGGTCATCGAGCTGCCCGCCCCCACCGTCCTGCTGGACGAGGAGGGCGAGCCGGTCGACTACTCGTACATCAACCACTACGTGGCCAACGGCGCCGTGGTGCTGTGCGCCTTCGACGACCCGCGCGACCAGGAGGCGGCCGCCGTCCTCGCCGAGGCCTACCCCGGCCGCACGGTCGAGCTGGTCGACGCCCGCGAGATCTTCGCCAACGGCGGCGGCATCCACTGCATCACCCAGCAGCAGCCGAAGGCCTGATCCCGCCCGCCGCTACCGGTGGTACCTCCCCAGGTCGTCGGTCGTGAGTCCGTGGGAGCTGTGCAT
The DNA here is from genome assembly GCF_042799475.1 of Kitasatospora sp. NPDC057692. NCBI lineage: Bacteria > Bacillati > Actinomycetota > Actinomycetes > Kitasatosporales > Streptomycetaceae > Kitasatospora > Kitasatospora sp. NPDC057692. The sequence continues at coordinate 15,929 of NZ_JBHVIV010000118.1, forward strand.
CGCGATCGAGCTGTAGCAGGAGCGGAGGGCCCTCGCCCGGGCCAGCCGCTCCTGCTCGGCCAGCACCCCGTCGAGGTTCTCGGTCGGGCCGTTGCGGCGCCGGTGCAGGTACACCGCCGGACCGGCCACCAGCACGGCGAGGCCGGCGAACAGGGCGATCATCGTGGCCATGGCCACCTCCTCGGATCGACGCGTCCCGACCGGTACGTACCCGCAGGACCCGGGCGTCGAACCGGTCGGCGTCCCGCTCCGTGGCCGTCCGGCCACGGCCGGTATCGTCAGACACGCCCCAGAGCCCGGAGGAGCAGCACCGATGGCCGACGCCCGCCCGCGCCGACCGGCCCGCCCCCGCGAGGAGGTCTTCGCCACCGCGCGCGCCGCGATCGCCGAACACGGGCTCGCCAAGCTCACCATGGCCGGCCTCGGCAAGCAGTTGCAGATGAGCGCCGGCCACCTGCTGTACTACTTCGGCAGCAAGGACCAGCTGCTGCTGGAGACCCTCCGGTGGAGCGAGGAGCAGCTCGGCGCCCGCCGCCGGGCGATGCTCGCCGACGGCGGGCGCGACGTGCGGGAGCGGCTGGAGGAGTACACCGCGCTCTACCTGCCGGAGGGGCCGGGGGACCCGCGCTGGATCCTCTGGGTCGAGGTGTGGGGGCGCTCCCCCGCCAGCGAGGAGCTGCGGCGGGGCCAGCTGGAGATCGAGGCGCCCTGGCAGGCCGACCTGGTCGCGCTGATCGAGGAGGGCGCCGCCGCCGCCCGCTTCGCCCCCGGCGACGCCACCGAGCGGGCCATCCAGATCCGCGCCCTGCTCGACGGCCTCGCCGTCCCCCTCGCCCTGGGCCTGCCCGGCGCCGACCGCGCCCGCGCCCGCCACCTCGCCACCGCCGCCTGCGCCGCGCTCCTGGGGTCCGCCCCGACCGCCTGACCGGGTGGCGACCGGGACTACGCGGGATTGCCGTCCAGCTTGCGCCGCTCCCAGCGGTTGGGGTGGCGGATGACCACGCCCGCCATGCCGCCGGCCCCGGTGAGCCGGATCAGCGGGGTCCCCGGGAGCCGGTCGGGGGTGGTCCGGTCCGTCAGGCCGCCGATGCCGGGATCCATGCCTCCGGTGTCCGCGGCCCAGGCCTCGGGGATGACGATCGTGACGCCGGCCATCTCCCCGTACGCCTCCACCACGACCTCCGTGCGGCGGCACTCGGCCCGGGTGAAGTCGATCTTCACGCCCCCCAGCCCGCCGCGGGCGATCAGGTGGCCGGGAACCTCCCAGCGCCCGGGGCCGCGGGACACTCCGGACAGGCCGGCCTTGAGGACGAGCGGCTGCTCGTCCTGCCGGGGCCGCGGCCCCGGCAGGTCGGCCGTCAGCACCGCCAACTCGCCGTGGGTCTTCGAGGTCAGCGCCCGCTCCAGGCGCGAATCCAGCTCGTCGAGATCGATGCGCCCCTCGGCCGCCGCATCGCGCAGCCGCTCCACCACCGCTTCCCGGTCGTCGTGGGAGGCGCGGAGTCCGCCCGGGGGAACGGGGCCCGGAGAGCTCTCCGGAAGCTGGTCGGTCATGGCCGCAAGGATAGGCAGCCGGCGGCCCGGGCGGACCACGACGGGGACGCCCGGGCCGGAGCTACTCGGTCCAGACCGCGGCCGCGGTCCGGTCGTCCGCGTAGCCCTTCGCCCGGACCTGCACCTGCCGGAGGAAGTCGACGGTCCCCGGGGGGAGCGGGTGGGCCCAGTGGGAGGCCAGGAAGTGGGCGACGGCCGGCTCGTCGGCGACCGGGCGGGACAGGCCGGGGGCGCAGAGCAGCAGGATGTCGCCCGGGGTCGCCGGGACCATCCGGAAGCGGAACGGCCGGGGGTCCTCCGCCGCGCCCTCCGGCAGCGGCGGCTGGCCGTCGGGGTGGTGCAGCAGCCGGGCCGCGTAGGCGTCGATCCAGTGGCCGGAGCGCAGCAGGAACAGCCCGCCCGGGCCGACCCCGAACGCCGCCCGGTAGCCGGCCGCCGGGTCGAGCGGGACCAGCAGGCAGTGCAGCGAGGCCGGGGACGGCTCGTCCGCGGTGTCCGCGCCGTCGGCACCGTCCGCGGCGCGCTCCGGCTCCAGGGCGCGGAGCGGGGCGACGGCGCTCAGCGCGAGCCGCTGGAGGCCGTAGCGGAGCCGGTCGCGGGCACCGTCGCGCAGGTCGGCGGCCAGGCCCTCGCGGCTGCGGCCGACCGCGCCGGCGAGCTGGCGGCAGGCCTCGGCCGCCGCCGTGGCGACCGCCTCGGCGGTCGGCCCCGCGTGGTCGAAGGTGCCGAGCACCGCGAGCAGCAGGCCGTCCGCCCCCTCGCCGAACCGGGTGACCAGCAGCGAGTCCCGGCGGGGCTCGCCCCGGTGGCGGGCGGAGTCACCGCGGACGGAGGCCGCCCGCAGGGTGGTGGCGGCGTACTGGGCGCCCTCCAGCACGGTGTCGGCGACCACGCCGCCCAGCGCGCCGGGGTCGGCCTCGGGGACGGCGGTCGGCTCGGGGCCGTAGGCGGGCGGCCGCTCGCCGATGTGCGGCACGGTGGGCGCGGCCTCGGGCCGTCCGGGCCGGGGGGCCGGGCGGGGCTCGGGCGGCTCGACGGCGGCCGGCTCGGGCGCGGCGTCCTCGGCGGCCACCGCGGCCACCGGCCGGGGCTCGGGTTCCGGAGCGGGTTCCGGTTCCGGAGCGGGCTCGGGCGTCGGCTCCGGCGTCGGCTCCGGTGTCGACCCGGGCTCGGACGCCGCCTCGGGCTCAGCCGTCGGCTCCGCTTCCGGGGTCGGCTCCGGCGCTAACGCCGGCTCCGGCTCCGGGGCCGACGCGGCCTCGGGCCCGGGCTTGGGCCGCGGCTCGGGCACCCGGGCGTCCGCCGCCCAGGAGGGGGCGGGGAAGCGGTGCGTCTCGTCGGCCGCCGGGACCGCGGGCGTCGACGCCGCTGCCGCCGGCGCCTCCTCGGCCGCCGCGGGCTGCGGGGCGATCACGCCGACGGCGGTGTCGAACCAGTCGTCGATGCTGTCCCGCCCCGGCTCGCTCCGCGGCACCTCCTCGACCACCGCACCGGTCGCCGCCTCCGCGGTCCCCGCCTCCGCGGTCCCCGCCTCCGCAGCCGTCTCCTCCTCGGGGGCGCTCCGCTGCTGCCCGATGAGTCCGGCCGCCGTCTCGAACCAGTCGTCGACGCTGCCCTCCCCCGACGAGGCCCCCGGAGTGTCGGGGAGGGTGCCGGCCGGGCCCGCGTAGACCGTGTCCCACCAGCCGTCGTCCGGCCGGTGCTGCTGCTGAGCGGGTGCACCCTGCTTGGTCATCTGGCGGCTCCTGGTCGCTGGCTCGACGTCATTGTCCCCAAGCGCCAGGACGCTGTCCGGGTTTCGACCACAACCGCGCGCACATCGGCCGATATCGATCACCGGCTTCGCCGCCCGTTTCGCTTCCGTTCCTCCCGCAGTCGACCGAAGCGCCCCGACCAGGGTGTTTCCGGGGCATTCCGGCAGCCCTGCCCGGGAAAATGAGATCCGTGGAGGGCACTCGCTTCACTCGTTCGGCTGATTAAATGTGCGCATGACCGCGTCGGCTCCCAGCAACCCCCGACCGGGGAGCGCCGCACTCGCGGTCCGCCCGGTGGGCACGCTGTGGATCCTGCTGCTGGTCGGGCTGCTGATGGCGCTGCCGTGCGCGGCGCACGCCAAGGCGGCCACCGCCGAGCGGCCGGGCTTCCCGGTGACCGTCCCGGCGGATCCCCCGGTGGGTCCCCCGACCGGTCTCGCCACCGGCGCCGCACCCGGCTTCGCGACCGGTGCCCCGGTCCACTTCGACGGCACCGCCGCCACCGGTCCGGCCACCGGTCCGCAGACCCTTGCCGACCGGATCCGCGCGGAGAGCCACCGGCACTGGACCTGGTGCTCGGTCGACGGCGACCCGCCGCACCGCAACAACGGCTGCTCCAGCCACCCGTACTGCGCCCAGGACGCCCAGCTCCCCAACCCGCCGCCGCACCCGCAACCCGCTGCGGCGCCCCTGGTGGAGACCCCCGAGGCGCTGCCCCGGGTGGTGCCTGCCGGGCTGCTGGTCGGCCCGCACCCCGCGCCCGACCTGCACGAACTCCAAGTACACCGGTCCTGAGTGGAACCCGCCGCCGGACCCGGCCCTCCCCGCCGACCACCGCGTCGCCGGGCGGGCGGGACCGACGGATCCGCCCCATCCCGCCACCTCTTCAGACCGCCGCGCCCGATGCGCGGTGGGGACAAGGACACCACATGGGTTCCGCCTCCAAGCAGACTCAGCCGAACAAGGCGCAGGGCAACAAGCCGAGCGGCAAGCAGGCGAGCAACGACCGCCGCGCCCGGATCGCCGAGCTGCGCGCCGCCGAGGCGCGCCGCGACCGCCGCAACAAGATCATCGCCGGCTCGGTCGCCGGTGTGCTGGTGGTCGCGGCGATAGCCACCGGCACCTGGATCGTGGTCGACGCCAACAAGGACAAGAAGGCCAAGGAGGCCGCCGCCGCGGCCCCGGTCGACGGCGTGCAGACCTTCGGCGAGCTGACCCGCAACCACGTCAAGGAGAAGGTCAGCTACCCGCAGACCCCGCCGGTCGGCGGCGACCACAACGCGATCTGGCTGGACTGCATGGGCACCGTCTACGACCAGCCGGTCGAGAACGAGCGCGCCGTCCACTCGCTGGAGCACGGCGCGGTCTGGGTGACCTACAACGGCAAGGCCACCCCGGACGACATCAAGACCCTCTCGGAGAAGGTCAAGGCCACCCCGTACTCGCTGATGAGCCCGTACCCGGACGAGCAGGGCACCATCACCCTGAGCGCCTGGTCGACCCAGCTCACCGTGGACAGCGCCAGCGACCCCCGGGTGAACCAGTTCTTCACCAAGTACGTCCAGGGCAAGCAGACCCAGGAGCCGGGTGCCTCCTGCAGCATGGGGGCGATGTGACCGCCGCCGGGGAGGGCTCCGCCGCCGACGGCTCCGTCGAGGCGGACCCCGCGGAGGCGACCGACCGCGCGGCCGCGCGCCGGCGGATCTGGTGGCCGGCCGCGCTGGCCGCCGCGCTCGCCCTCGCGCTCGGCGTGCCGGCCCTGGTCGCGGGCGGGACGTCCGCCTCCGGGAGCTCCTCGCTCAGCGCGCCGGCGGACGACTCCCCCGAGGCCGGGTTCGCCCGCGACATGTCGACCCACCACCAGCAGGCGGTGGACCTGTCGTTCATCATCCGCGACCGTACCTCGGACGAGCCGACCCGGACGCTGGCCTTCGACATCATCAACACCCAGGCCAACCAGCGCGGCATGATGATGGGCTGGCTCGACCAGTGGGGGCTCACCCAGCACTCCCCGGCCAAGCCGATGACCTGGATGGCCATGGGCGGCCACGGCCACGGCGCCGACTACCAGGCGCACGACGGCTCGCTGATGCCCGGCATGGCCACCAACACGCAGCTCGCCAAGCTCCGCTCGCTGAACGGGCGGGACGCCGAGGTGTTCTACCTGCAGCTGATGCTGGAGCACCACAAGGGCGGTGTGGAGATGGCCCAGGGCTATGTCGACATGGCGCGCAACGAGGTGGAGAAGCGCCTCGCGCAGTCGATGGTGGCCGGGCAGACCTCGGAGATCGGCCTGATCACCGACATGCTCAAGGACCGCGGCGCCGCCCCCGGCGTGCCCGCCTCCTGACCCGAGCACCCGGCGCACCCGACGGCCGGGGGGGGGGGGGGGGCACCCCCCCCCCCCCCCCCCCCCCCCCCGGAGCCCCCCCGCGCGGGAAAAAAAAAAAAACCCCCC
>NZ_JBHVIV010000119.1:0-9362 GCF_042799475.1 Kitasatospora sp. NPDC057692
ACAGCGAGATCCTGCCCGACGAACGCAAGGAGACCGCCACCGCCTTCTGGACCCGTGCCCAGGACTTCTTCGCCCAAGCCGGGATCACCGTCCAGCGGGTCCTGACCGACAACGGCTCCTGCTACCGCTCACGGGCCTGGCGCGATGCCCTCGCCGCCGAGGGCATCGCGCACAAGCGCACCCGCCCCTACCGGCCCCAGACCAACGGCAAGGTCGAACGCTTCAACCGCACCCTGCTCGACGAATGGGCCTACGCCAGGCCCTACCGCAGCGAACAGGAACGACGCGACGCCTACCCCGACTGGCTCCACACCTACAATCACCACCGCGGACACACCGCACTCGCAGGCAAGCCACCCGCCAGCCGCGTCCCCAACCTCACGGGTCAGAACAGCTAGGGACCAGCATCAATGACCACACCCACCTGAGAAGAGAAGCGATGACGACGGCTGCCTGACAGCACCCCACCGCGCTACGGATCCCAGTCGGCAACAGAAGCCGAGCACAACGTCACCGACGCCTGCCACGACGGGCGCTGCTCCTTGACACCTCAACACGCTGGCCGGATTCTCTGCTCGACGACCTGGTCGAGAACTTACAAAGCCGTGAGAACGGTGCAGGTCGCGAAGAGTCCTCCCCGCGCAGGCCGGGGTCCGCCGGTCATCGAGACCGCAGTGAAGAAGCTCGGCGCGTCTTCCCCGCACCCGCGGGGGTCAGCCGCTGGGCGCCTCGAAGTGGTGGGGCGTCGGGGCGTCCTCCCCACGGGCGCGGGGGTCAGCCCCCCCCGGGCTCGGCGCGCAGGCTCCAGAGCCCGCAGGTGTCGCACCCAGCTCCTACGCTGCGGCCATGAGCGAAGGAACCTGGGCGGGCGTCCGCAAGCAGATACAGGCACTGGCGAAGACAGCGGGCGCCAGCACGATGTTCGGCTTCCATGGGCACCGGTTCTCGCTCGAGGACCCGCTGACCGAGCCCGAGCTGGCCGAGATGGAGGAGCAACTGGGTGTTCGGCTTCCGGAGGACTACCGGGAGTTCCTGACCCACGTCGGTGCAGGCGGCGCCGGCCCAGCCTACGGAGTCTTCCCGCTGCGCCGGATCCACGGGCGATGGCGGTGGGACGGGGACGGTGCGGACCTCGTAGACCTCACCCGGCTCTCCGAGCCCTTCCCCGTTCAGGGACCGGACCCTGAACTGGTACGCGCACTTCAGGAGAAGTGCCCGCAGGAAGACGACTGCGAAGAGGACGAGGACTTCGACCAGGCCTGGAAGACCTGGGACGAGGAATGGGGCAGGGTGATGTGGAATCCCGACCGGACAGTTGGCGCCATCGTCCTCTGCCATCTGGGCTGCGCCTACCGCCAATGGCTGGTCGTCAGTGGTCCCGAACGCGGTCGCATCTGGGCCGACGACCGGGCGGACGAGCGGGATCTTCAGCCGCTCCTCGGGCCCGGGAGAGAGCCCGTGACGTTCACCCTCTGGTATCAAGGATGGCTGGAAGAGGCCGCGAGGGCAGTTGCCGCGAGCCGCTGACAGCACAGGAACCGCCGCCGGCCACGTCCGCACCTTCGCGACCATCATGGACAACCACGAAGGAGACCAACTCGGGCGCTGGATCGCCGACGTCTGCGCAGACGAGCAGTGCGGCCTGGCCGGCTTCGCCGCCGGACTGATCCCGGATCTCGACGCCGTGGTCTACGGCATGAGCACCGACTGGTCATCCGGCCCGGTCGAGGGCCGCGTCAGCGACCTGAAGGCGCTCAAGCGCAGCATGTTCGGCCGAGCGAAGCCACCGCTACTGCGCAAGCGGCTTCTCCTGACCGCGGCAAGCCGCCGACCGCACACGACAACAGCGCTCCCTCAGCTGGGTGGAGGCTAACTTCTGTCCTTTGAGGCCTCGCGGTCCAGGAACTCGATCAGTCTCGTTTCCGAACGCAGAAGCCGCTCCCGTTGCTCACGGGGAAGGGAAGCGAGAGCGTCGACCAGGACCCGCTTCCGGGGGACGTACACCATGTTGCCGAAGTAGATCCTGCATCCCGAGCACCAGGCGAATCCGATACAGCGCTCGAACATGGAGGACTCGGGTGGATAGCACCGGTAATGGTAGGAGCGGATGGACTTTCCGCAGGCAGCACAGATTCGTCGATCACCGTCGGAAACCGTGTCCCAAGTCCCGACCTTCAGCCAGCGCTGCCGCCCGGCCGGTGCTTTTCAAGTCGTCATGCCGAGCATCCTCTCTCACACCGAGCTGCCCGGCATAGCCGTCCGAGCAAGATCCCGACGACCACAGACTGTCACTGACTCATGATTGCCTTCAAGGAACCTAATGCCTGAACCAACTCCTACCGTCCCTTGACAGATCTGGACGGCTTACGGAGACGAAGGCATCTACGGAGAGCATCCGGAGTCTGCAGCCGGTCTTGCCGGCTGAAGCGCCGAAGGTCAGGCAATCTGAGTCCCGGGAGGTCGCCTTCCTGACATGCCCTTGGAGGGATGCACCGCTGCCACCGAGGGGGACCGGGTCTGGCTGATCTGGTATTCCGGCAGTCGGCGGGGAAGCACGTTCTTGACGCGGATCACCCCGTCGACCGGTGAAGTGACCAGTTGGCCCAGCCCCGTAGCGGTGATGTGCCGGTCAGTGTGAAGCCGGGCGCAGGGTCCGTGGTGGCGCGGTCACACTCACAGCGGCCCGCCGGCCCCGCGGCCCGAGTTCCCCGCGCGGGCAGGCGAGCCGAACGGCTCGATCAACGTGCTGCGCTCCGAGAGGCCGACCACTCTGCAGAAGCCTCTGAGGCCTCACCGTCCGACGCCCGGCAGGTCCATCCTGCCCGACCGAAGCAGCAGCGCGGACCCACTGCCCCCACGCACGGTCACCGGCTGGATCCCGACTCACCCCGATTCCCTGCCGGAGGGCGAGCGCCTGAAGCTGAAGTCCGGCCTTTCCGGCTGCCCCGAACCGGAAGCCCTCACCGGGTACGTCCGCGCGTTCGGGAAGATGCGCACCCAGCTTCAGAGTGACCGGCTCCCGCAATGGATCAAGGCGGTCCGCGCCGACGATCTGCCCGGCCTCCACGCCTTCGCCAGCGGCCTCGAACACGATCTCGCAGCCGTCACCGCCGGCCTGACCCCGCCCTGGAGCCCGGGCGGCGCCGAAGGCCATATCCGCCGCATCATTCTGTGGCATCTGCGCTGTCAAGCCCCACCAGGCGCAGCGCGGAGCCGGCGGCTTCGACCCGGATGGCGTTGCGCAGGCTCTCGAGACCGTGGAGGGTCGGATCGAACCGGCGCGTCATGGAGGCCGCGATCCGGCCGCTGACGATCGAGCCGATCCAGGCGGCCCACCACAGGGCGACCAGCGGCGCATTCGCCCGCCAGCAGTCCACGGTCAGCCGCCAGGGGAACCAGAGCCCGACGACGGGGGTGAAGCAGGCGCCGACGGCCCAGCCGCTCCCGTGGTGGTGTCCGCCGGGCAGCAGCAGATCGCCACCGCCCCGACCGGGCCAGGCGCGCCGGGTTCCAGGGGCCCGCGCCGCGTTCCTGCCAACGGGAACTCCCAGTTCAGAGGCCGGTATCGCCATAGATGACCCGCGCGGGACGATCACACGATCCGCCGGAGCGGCCTCGGGCAGACCCTGGCCAGGCACGGTCCACCGTGCCGAGAACTCCGCGTGGCGGAGCTGCGGGTGCATCGGGGAACCTGTCGGGTTCAGCCCTTGGTCGCGCCGTGGCCATCGGTCTGCTGCCGGGCGCGGGTGAACTCGCCGGTGCCGACGCGGGCGGCGAGGGTGTCGTCGGGGCCGGAGAGCAGCGATCCGTAGCCGGTGGCGGCCCAGAGACTGCGGTCGGCGGGCAGTTCGAAGTAGGGGACGGTGCGGCCCTGGTCGCGGACGGCGAGGACCTGGGGTGCGCGGCGGGCGCGCAGGGCCTGGGCGCAGTCCTCGCAGACGGCGACGTCGACGCGTTCCCGGCGGCCGAGCGGGCGCCAGACGGTGCGGCGGGCGGCGGCACCGTGTCGGGGGTCGAAGAAGCACAGCGGGAGCGACGGTTCGGCTGCGAGCGCGGAGCGTCCTTCGGCCGTCAGGGCGAGCACGCCCGCCAGGTCGGGGATGCCGCGGGCGGCGTCCAGGACCCGGCCGGCCGCGTCGTAGGCGTCCAGGGCGCGGCCCAGGCCGGGGGTGGCGGCCCCGTCGGCGCTGTCCACGGCCTCGCCGAGGGCGAGCACCTCGGCAGCGGCCTGGCGGCGCAGCCCGGCCTCGTCGGCGGCCCGGTCGGCGGCGAAGACGGCGTCGGGGAAGGTGAAGGCGGTGTGCCGGGGCGAGCGGCGGCGGCGCATCAGGAAGGCGGCGCCGACGACGGCGAGGACCAGCGCCGCGGCGACCGCGAGCAGGGTCCCGGAGCCACCGGAGGAGGAGTCGGCGGCCCCGTCCGTCGCCTTGGGGCGGGCCGAGTACGCGCGGTCGGCCCGTTCGGCCTCGGCCTTGTAGACCTCGGTGCCCCGGCCGGTGGCGATCAGGTCGACGGCCCGGCCGACGCGGGCGGCCAGTCCGGCGTCCTTGAGTTCCTTGAGCATGCCCACGGCCATGGCGGCGTCGCGGGTCTGGTGGGTGTCGTTCGGCCACTCGGTGCCCTTGAGCCAGCTCCCGTACTGGTCGTTGGTGAGCAGGATCAGCTGTGGCCGGCCGAGGCGTTCCTGGACCACCGCGGCCAGGGACTCGGCGCTGCCGTCGAACGCGTCGCCCTTCTTCAGCGGTACCAGCACGACCTTGATCGGCAGACCGGTCGAGGCGATCCGGTCGGCGAGTTCCCTCTGTTGGGAGGCGGTGACGGCGGCCGCGAAGGACGGGTCGACGTAGACCGGGGCGGTGGCCAGCGCCTCGACGATCGCCGAGGCGGTCGGTCCGGGGCCCGCGCTGTCCGCGCGGGCGGGGGCACCGGCGCCGAGCAACGCCGCGCACGCCACCAGCAGCGCGGCGAACAGCCCGCGGAGCAGGCGCCGGTCGGGGCCCGCGGACGGGTGGCTGACAGTCGGGCGGTCACTGGACACTGGCGGACTCCCTGGCCCTGAGGATGAGTGCTTCGATCCCTTCGCGGGCGGCCGGCAGGATCTGCCCGGCCTCGTCCCAGGCGGTCCGGGTGCGGTCGTCCGCGCCGGGCAGGCGCAGCAGCCGGTCGCGGGCCCGGCCCGCACGGGCGGCCCGGTCGGCGGTGGCGCGGGCGGCCCCGCCGCTGCGCAGGGCGCCCTGGCAGGCCGGGCACAGCCGTGCGGACCGGGGGCCGAGGCCGAGCTCGGCGAACCAGGCCGGCACCCGGCCGCCGTCGGTGCCGTCGTGCAGCGGGTCGAGCCGGCAGACGGCGGGGTCGAGGTGGCCGCGGAGAGCGGCGAGTCCGGCCCGGGCGAGCACGACGACGGCGGCCAGGTCGCCCGCCCCGGTCGGCCCGTCGGAGCGCTGCTCGCCGCCGTCGGTGAGGAGTCCGGCGGCGTCCAGGCAGTCCCAGGCGAGGGTGCGGCCGGGCGCGTGCTGGTCGGCGGCGGCCAGTTGTGCGGCGAGTTCGCGGACGTCCTCGTCGGCCCAGGCGCGCAGTTGCCGAAGGGACGGCAGCGGGGAGGTGGGCCGGGACCCGGCGTGCTGCGGCGAGGTGCCGGCCGCGCGGGCCTGCCGGGAGCGGATCACGGCCCGGGCGATGGCGGGGACGGCCCAGGCCAGCAACAGCACGATGCCGAGCAGCATGGCGCCGAGCGCGATGCCGCCCCCGAAGTCGTTGCTGAACAGGGCGGGCAGCCGGTTGTCGCGCAGCGGGGGCAGGGTGGTCCGGCGGTCCGCCGGATCGTAGCCGGGTTTCGGCTCGGCGGTGGCGACGGCGTCCAGCACCCGGTTCAGCCGCGGTGCCACGTTCAGGCCCTTGGTCGCCCCGTACGCGTACCTGACCTCGGTCGGCAGGCGGGTGAAGCGGCGCACGGTGTCCTGGTCGGTGCCGTAGCTGTCGAGGTCGATCACGCCGGTCAGCGGGTCGACGAGGATGTAGACGCCGTCGCGGCCGGTGCGTTCGTGGATCCGGGCGAGCAGCAGGTCGCTGTGGTGGTCGGTCTCGTCGTCGCTGTCGGTGGGGGTGACCACGATGTGCACCGGGCCCTTGGGGGCGAGTTCGGCGAGCCGCTGCCGGATCGCGGGCAGGTCGGCGGCGGCCAGTGCGTCGGGACCGGAGGGGTCCTGGTAGATCGGGCCGGCGGTGAGGCCGGCGGCGATCTCGTCGACGCGGGCGTCCAGGTCGGCCTGGGTGACGGTCAGGTCGGGGCCGTCGATGACCTGGGGGAAGGCGGTGGGCGCGTAGTGCACCACGCCGAACACGGCGGCGGCCGTCGCCAGCAGTGTCACCGGCAGCAAGGCGCGGCGGCGCCACCCGGTGCCCGGGCTTCGGGTGGTGCGGGGCGCGGCCGGGCCCTTGTCCAGGCTGACGGCGGGCTCCTCGCTCCGGCCGGTCGTCAGGACGGGTTTCGGGATGGGCTTCAGGCCCGTCCTCCGGGCAGGGAAGGGGACGGAGGAGCGGGTCCGGCGAAGCGAGAGCCGAAGGCCGAGGGCCAGCACCAGGCCGGGGATCACCACCACGGCCAGCCCGAGCAGCAGGTTCTGGTTCCGCCGGTCGGTGGAGCTGATGTACAGCCGCTGCCGGTCGCTGTCGCGGTAGCGGTCGTGCAGTTCCTCAGCCTTGGCGGCGGCCCGGTCCTTGCCGGAGGCGACGGCGTCGACGAAGCTCCTGAACGCGGCGAGCGGCTCGGCGCCGTACGGGGTGGAGTAACGGGAGATCCGGCGGGCCTCGTCCACCGGGACGTCGACGCCGAACGCGGACGCGGTGATGTGACCGTAGCCGCCGATCATCACGTAGAGGCCGTCCGCGCCGAGCCGGTCGTGCACCAGGGCGAGCAGCGCGGCGTCGCCGTCCGGCAGCGCCAGCACGTAGGTGGGCACGCCGGTGCGCTCGGCGAGGACGGCGATCTCCGGGGACAGCGAGCGCGGCAGCCTGCGCGGCTGGGCGGCCGAGACGTAGACCGGGTTCCTGCGCAGTTCCTCGGCCAGGCGCTCGGACCGGGTTGTGCCGTCGGCGGGTTGGCCGGTCGGCGCGGCGGTGGCGGTCACCGTGGACGCCGCCGTGGGGCTCGGCGCGGCGCTCGGGTCCGCGGCAACGGCCGTTCCGGCGCCGCTGAGGAGCAGGACCGCCGCGAGCGCCGTGCCCGCCCCGATCCCGAATGTCCCGGTCCGTCTCCGTATCCCTGTCGGTGTCCGCATCCGCGCCCCTCCTGGTGGTTCGGCCGGTCACTCTACCCGTGCCCGGTCCTGACGGGTCCGGGGCGGCTCGGGGCGGTACGGGGCGGGGATCGGGGCGACGCGGGGCGGGGATCGGGGCGGCGCCACGGCAAGGCCGGAGAACAGGCCGGTCCGCGGGCGGAGTGACGGCGTATGCGCCCTGGGTCGGAGGGCGACTACCCCCTCGCCTTCCCGGCAGCCGGGGCCCCTGTCCGCGGCTTCGACCGCGGGTGGCGCGGGTCCCGCATCGCGGCACGGGGGTGAGCGAGGGTCATGACGCCGGTTCGATGACGAACACCTGGCCGTCCTTGCCCACGCACCGGTCCATCACCGCCTCGACTCCCTCGGAGGTGCTGGATCCTCTGATGCCCACGCACCCCTGACCCGCCACGCGGAGGACGTAGGTGTTGCCGCCGTAGGTCCCGGAGGGCTCGATGCGGAATCGGCTGCCCTCGTCGCAGTCGTCCCTCGGTTCGAGCAGTCCTACCGCCTCCCCCTGTGCCCAGGCCTTCAGGCAGCCCTTGCCGTAGTCGGGGTGGTGCCACTGAATGCGGTACGCCCCCTCCCCCATCGGCTCCAGCAGGGTGCCCTGCGGAGCCACCTGGTCACACCGCCGCTGGACGGCGACCAGGGGTGTGTACCGCCGGTCCTGAACACGCCCGTCGGTGAGGCAGAGGTCCGGAGCGGTGGTGGGGCGGATGCGGATCCAGCCGCTCGGCAGCCCCGAGCCGTCACCGACCGGCACGGCCTTCGCCCTCCGGGAGGCTTCCCCGTCGGCGGTCGATCCGTCGAGAGAGGTCAGCGTCCAGGCGAGTGCCGTCAGGGCGGAGCAGCCGGCCGCCGCCACCAGCAGAACGCGCATCCCGCGCAACCTGTCGAGGAGCGGACGCGCAACGGGCCCGGGCGCCGGCTCCGCCAGTGCGGCCTCGGCCGCGCGGTTCTCGGAGACCCCCTGCCAGGCGTGAAGCCACAGCGCGGCCCGCTCCCCCTCCCCGCACGCCCGCACGAACGCGGACAGCAGTTGGGGGCGTGGCGCCGTCCTTCCGCCGAGGACGTCGGCCAGCGTGCTGCGCGCCAGCACCTCGCCCGATGCGGCCGCCCTCTCCTCTAGTTGACGGTACGTCAGTCCTGACTGCTCCTTGAGTCTCCGTAGCAGCTCAACGAGCTCTGCGGTGTTCCGTGCGTCCTGCGGCGACAACCTTCCCCGGCTCTCCACAGCCGGAATTCTGGTTGAGGGCATGGCACTTCACAAGGCTGGCTTCCGACCCGGTACGTCGCGGGCCCGGCTGCCGGCGCCGTAGCGGCCGATCTCCGTCGGCGGCGCGGCGCCCTCCTCCATGTCCCCTGTCGGATGCCGGAATCAGCCTGCGCGCCATGCCTCGTGGCTCACAGCCCGGATGGTTCCGGCGCCGGCGCCAGGAGCGGGCGGCGGTCGACGTGACTGGGCCCGTCGGCCAGCCGATCAGCCCGGCCTCGCGCCCGTCCGCACGGGTATCGGTCGGGAAGCAAATCGTAGTACCCCGGCGGGCACCGTTCGAATGGGCGCACGTGTCGGGCCTCGCACTGGACCCGTCACGCGTGCGGCTCAGCGGGCGGACGCACGGGCGGCACTGTGGACATCACGGTGCGAAAGACCAGGTCGGAAACGTTCGGGGTGGGCGGCATCATGTCGCCGAGCATGAGCACTTCGGAGCCGTCCTCGCCGCGCAGGTCAGGGCGTGCGGGCGAACCGTCGCACGACCGCCGCCGCAGCGACCGCCGGTGCGGGACCACCGAGCCCGTGTCCGGGGAGCCGCCAGCGATGGTCCTGGCATTGCCGACGGCGGACTTGGTACCCAGTGGTACCCGGTTCTTCCCGCGCCTCGCGGCCGTTGCCGTTACCCGGGAGAACGCGGCCGACGACGACAACCCGGCAGGGACGAGCGTCGAAGGCGTCGACACGCGAACCAGGAGGATCGCGAGGCGGATGCGGATGCGTGGTGCGGTGGCGGGGCAGGGGTAGCCCTGCCCCGCCACCCCATCCGCCGGGGGGGGAGCCGGTCACCGGGCCGTGGTGCGGCGGTGGCC
>NZ_JBHVIV010000119.1:9372-21089 GCF_042799475.1 Kitasatospora sp. NPDC057692
GGGCCCGCGCGTCCCCGGCCCCCCCCCGCCCCCCCGCTCGTGGGCGGGGGGTGGGGGTTGGGGTGGGGGGGGGGGGGGCGTGGGGCCCCCCCCCCCCGCCACCGCATCCGCCTGGGGCGGAGCCGTTCACGGTGCCGTGGTGCGGCGGTGGCCGGTCAGGAGCTGATCACCTGCAGGACGGGGTGGAAGGCGGCGTGGCCGCGGGCGTCGAGGTTGACGGCGAGGCCGACGGTGGCGAGGGGCTGGAAGAGGGACAGGGTGAGGGAGGGGTTGCCCGGGGTGACGGCGGAGGTGACGTCGAGGGGGATCCAGTCGGGGGTGGCGGAGATCCGGCCGGTGCCGAGGGGCTGGGCCAGGGCGGGGGCGTCGGCCCAGGTGACGGTGGGTTCGGTCCAGGGGGTGGGGGCGGTGGTGAAGGCCTGGAGGGTGGCGAGGGTGCCGCCGGAGTCGGCGACCGCGCCGTGGACCCAGAGGACGGCGCGGCGGACGGTGCCGGGGACGGCGGTGGTGTCGAAGGTGAAGAGGGCGCGGCGGCTGAAGCCGCTGTTGGTGGTGTTGGTGTTCTTGACCGTCAGGGTGGTAGCGGTGCCGTAGTTCGTGGTGGCGTAGGAACCGTCGCGGACGAAGCTGTCCTGGGTGGGGTCGAGCAGGGTCGCGGTGGCGGTCGCCGGGGCGCCGGAGGCGGTGGTGAGGGTGATGGTGCGGCCGGCGCCCTGGGTGCCGCCGAGCTCCACCAGGAGGGTGACCGTACCCTCGGTGGAGAGCACACTGACGCCTTCGGCGGCCGCGGTGGGGCGGCCCGTGCCGGCGAGGGTGACCGTGACGGTGGCGGCCCGGCGGGACGGGTCGGCGACGGTGACGGTGCGGGTGCTGCCGGTGTCGCGGACCAGCACCGAGCAGGGGGCGGAGGCGGTGAGCGGCCCGGCCGTGCCGGCGGCGAAGAAGTTGGCGGCGGTGACACCCGAGGCGGAGTCGGATATCGCCTGGACCGTCCGGGAGTTGGCGAGGGTGGTGACCGTGGGGGCGGCCGCCCGGGCCGCGGTGGCCGCGGCGGTCGCGCCGGGCAGCAACTGGTACTCGTACCCGGCGTCGGTGGGGTTGGTGCCGTGGTCGAACCAGAGGGTGAGGTAGCAGCGGGTGAGCTGCTCGGTGGAGCCGTTGGTGTTGATGTCGTGCCAGCTGCCGGTGCGGGCCTCGCGCTTCGCCTGGAGGGTGGTGCCGGCGGGCAGGACGTAGCCGCCGAAGCCCGCGACGGCGACGGCGCGGGCGCCGTCGAAGCGCTGGGACCAGCCGAGGGTGGTGGGCTGGGCGGCGCCGTCCACGGTGAGGGCGTGGGTGCCGGCGGGGCCGAGGTTGCGGTTGTCGACGACGGTCTCCACCGGGGTGCCGTCGGTGCAGCTGATGCCCGCGCCGAGGCAGACCACCGCGTCGTCCAGCAGGAACCAGGACTTGCGTCCGGTCAGGGTGGAGGACAGGCCGCGCAGGTCCTGGCCGACGGCGGCGTAGGTGCCGTCGGTGGCGCCGCCGGCCCAGGTGGAGTCCGGTCGGGGTGCGCCCCAGGTGCCGCCGGCGGCGTCGGCGAGCGGCTTGGCGGACACGGTGGTGCCGGGGAGGCGGTACGGGTCAACGGTGGGCCAGAAGGCGTCCGAGTACTGACCGTTGCCGGAGGTGGCGCCCCACCAGGAGAGCATGCCGTTGTTGGTGTGCCAGCCGCGCAGGTGCTCGCCGTTGCCGGTCTCGTAGAAGGTGGTGCGGGCGGAGCAGAGGCTGAGCGAGGCGGCCCAGTCGGAGCGGCGGACCACGGCGCGGTCCATCGCGAACACCCGGGCGCCGAGCGGCTCGGGAGAGGCGGTGGTGGCGGAGTTCAGGAGGGCCTGGGCGCGGGCGAGTTCGGGGACGTCGAGGTAGGCGTTGGAGAGGTAGGGGAGGTAGTAGTCGCGGGTGAGCCAGCCCTTCACGGCGGAGCGCCAGGCGGCGGACTGGGCGGCCGGTGCGGCGCCGGAGTCGGCGAGGCGGAGGATGTGGCCGATCAGGGTGTGGCCCCGGGTGTGGTCGTCCTGCTGGAGCTGGAACTGGTCGCCGCTCTGGCGGCCCCGGCTGACGGCCCGCCCGCTGACGGAGTCCATCACCAGGCCGTTGTAGAGGAAGGGCGCGTAGGCGTCGGTGACGGCGTCGAAGACGTTCTGCCGGGACGGGTCGGAGATCTGCCAGGCGGAGCCGGCCAGCAGGGCGAAGAGCCTGCTCAGGCCGCCGAGCAGCACCTCGCCGTAGGAGCCGGTGTACGGCACCCAGGTGTGCTGGACGAAGGAGCCGTCGGCGTACAGGCCGTCGCCGGCCAGGACGTACGGGAAGACCGGGGAGAGCGCGGTGGTGGCGGTGGTGAGCTTGGCGGAGGTGCGGCCCAGCACGCCGCGCAGGGCCAGGACGCGGCAGAGGTCGACCCGGTTGCCGCCCGTGCTGGTGCCGGTGTAGCTCGACACCTGGGAGTCGGGGACCTGGCGGTCCACGGCGGAGAGCAGGGCGGAGAGCCGGGTGGGCGTCAGGAGCTCGTGGACCAGGACGCAGATGTCGAGGAGGGCCTGCGGGGTGCCGATCTGCCAGTCCCACCAGTTGCCGTAGGCGGTGGCGGTGGGGGTGTAGGCGCCGGTGGTGGTGTTGAGGTGGTTCAGGCCGGTGGTGATCGCGGTGGCCAGGGCCTGGTCACCGGTCAGCCCGGTGCCGGGCTGGGCCCAGGCCATGGCCATGGTGCGCAGGCGGGTGTGGGAGGCGGTGACGTTCGCCGAGTTGGTGCCCAGGGGGAGGTCCGGCCAGAGGGACGTGGAGGTGGGGGCCATGGCCTGGAGCTGGGTGCGGGCCCGGTCGCCGAGGGCGGCGAGGGTGGTGGCGTAGGGGGCGGTGACCGGGTCGAAGCCGGTGCCCGTGAGCAGGTCGCGCCAGCGGAGGCGGAGGGTGTCGTAGGCGTCGGCCGCAGCCGTGGCGGGGGTGGGGAGGGCACCGAGGGTGAGGGCGGTGGTGCCGACGGCGGCGAGCTGCAGCAGGCGGCGGCGGGAGAGCAGGGCGGGGTTCGGCGCGGTGGGCATGAGGGGAGGTCCTCCTGGGAGGTGGGGGCCGGGCGGGACGACGGTAAGCGCTTTCCCGAAGGGTCGTCAATGGTCGGGATGGAGACCGGGAGGGAGCGTGGCTGCAGTCTGGTAAGCGCTTTCCGCCTGGAGCGGGCCGACTGCTCCGCGCCCGCATGCCGGGCAGGGGCAGGGGCTGGGGTCGGCGTCCCTCAGCGGCGGGATACCCCGGGTGCCCCCGTGCGAGGTGCCCCCGTGGTGGCGCGGAGGACCACCTGGACCGGCGCCTCGAAGCTGCCGACCGTGTCCGCCGGGGGGCGGAGCGCGAGCCGGACGGCCTCGGCGCCCATCAAGGTGAGCGGTATCCGGACGGTGCTCAGCGGCGGGCTGAGGTCCTCCGCCAGCGGTATGTCGTCGAACCCGGCCACCGAGATGTCCTCCGGCACCCGGATGCGGCGCTCCCGGAGGGCGGCCAGCGCCCCCACGGCGCAGACGTCCGCGAGCGCCAGCACCGCCGTCGGGATCCTGCCCCGCTCGTCACCCCGGAGGAGCGAGGCCATCGCGCGCCGGCCACCCTCACGGGTGAACTCGGATCGCACCACGGCAGACCCGGGCAGGGCCACCCCGGCGTCGGAAAGCGCTTCCCGGACCCCGGCCAGCCGCTCTCCCGGAACCCGCAGCCGGCTCGGCCCGGTGATCACCGCGAAGTCCCGGTGCCCGAGCGCCAGCAGCGCTCTGGTCAGCTCCGCCGCGCCGGTCCGGTTGGCCGGGCGGACGGTGTGGTACTCCGGCCCGTGGTCCGTGACGGCGGCCACCGAGCCGCCGTCGGCCCGGTAGTCCGCGAGCGCCGCGTTCAGCCGGGCGGCCGCCTCCGGATCGGTGTAGCCGGACCCGGCCAGGACGATCGCCTGCACCCGCTGGGCGTGCAGCATCCGCACCCCGCGCAGTTCGGCGGCCGGATCGCCGTCGGTGTTGACCACCAGCGGCATCAGCTCCGCCGCCACCACGGAGTCGCAGGCGCCCCGGGCGAGCGCGGCGAAGTACGGGTCCGAGACGTCGTGCAGCAGGATGCCCACGGTGGCGGTGGTCGAGCGCGCCAGCGCCTGGGCGGGCGCGTTCGGCAGGTAGCCGAGCGCGGCCGCGACGCCCCGCACCCGTTCGGCCAGCTCGGAACCGACCTTGCGGGTCGACCCGTTGAGCACCCGGGAGGCGGTGGCCAGGGAGACCCCGGCCTCCCGTGCCACATCGTCCAGCGTCACGCCCATGGCGGCATACCCCGTTCGGCAGGTTCCGGGCCGACAGGGTATCCGAGCCGCTACTCCGCCGTGTCGGTGCTCCGTGAGGTGGGCGGCGGCCCGGGAGGCCGACGAGGAGCAGGAGTCCGGCCGCCGCGGCATGGGCGAGGTGGTGGCCGGACAGGGAGAGGCCGCCGGGGCCGGGACCCGCCCTCCCCCGGCACGCACGTCGGCACCATCGCCTGGGCCGCTGCGGTGCGGGCGCAGCAGGCGGTGGTCGGCGTCGCGGCCTGCACGCTCTTCATGACCTCCGTCGACGCCCCCGGCCACAGGCACCGGATCGAACCGCTGAGCGGAGACCCGGACCGGCCGGATTCGGTCGTCCTCGGGTGCGCCGCTCCCGCCGCTTCCGCCCCCCGAGGTGTCTCCCGTCCCAGTGGGCCGCAGGCGGACCGCGGTTCGCCGGCCGGTCCGGGGTTTTCCGGATCGACGTCGGCAGGTGGCGGATCCGGCAGGAGCCACCGGCATATTCGGGCTGGTCAGCGCCAGGAGATGGCGCGGAGGTGTCTTGTGAGCGTGGTCGCGCGCTGCGGAAGCTGGGGCCGAAGGCAATGTCACGACAGCGCCATGCTTGGGCGGCCGCAGAGCGGGACGCCCGGGGGAGAGCAGGGAGCGGCCGATGGCCTACCAGCAGCTGGACAGTTCCGCCGTCGTCCCGGAGCACCGCTTCGAGTGGTGGTGCGAGATGGTCGCACGGGACGTCGCGCCGACCAGGATCACCACCGACCACGCCCGGGACTTCCCCGCCACGGTCGGCAGCCTGGCGCTCGGCTCCGCGCAGCAGCTCACCACGATGTCCTTCCCGTCCATCCGCTCGGAACGCACCCCGGCCCTGATCCGGCGCTCCGACCCGGAGGTGTACGAGCTGGCGCTGATCCGGGGCAGCGCGATGTGGATCGCCCAGGCCGGCAACGAGACCCGGATGGCCGCCGGGTCGCTGGTGCTCTGGAACACCTCCCGGCCCTTCGACGGCCGGGGCCTGCCCGGCGGCGTGTCGAGCGCCGTGATCCTCCACCTCCCGGCGGCCGAACTGCCGATCCATCACCGGCGGCTGGACGGTCTGCTGGCCCGCTCCGCCTCTACCCGCGGCGGGGTCGGCGCGGTGCTGGCCGGCTTCCTGCGGAGCGTGGTGCGGGCGGCGCCCGGCATCGCCGAGCACGAGGCCGCCCGGCTCGGGATCGCGGCCCGCGAGCTGGCCACCGCCTTCCTCGCCCACCTGCTGGGCGTCCAGGACCGGCTGCCCCCGGAGCCGCGCCACCGGCTGCTGCTCGCCTGCGTGGACGCCTTCATCGAGGACAACCTCGGCGATCCCGACCTGTCACCCGCCGCCATCGCCGCCCGCCACCACATCTCGCTGCGCACCCTGCACTGGCTGTTCCACCGTGAGCAGCGCGGCGGCGTTGCGGCGGCGGTCCGCCGGCGCCGCCTGGAGCGGTGCCGCACGGACCTGTCGGACCGGCGGTTGGCGGCGGTGCCGGTGCACGCGATCGCCATGCGCTGGGGGTTCACCAGCGCGGCCGCGTTCAGCCGGGCGTTCCGGGCCGAGTACGGCACCACCGCCACCGACCACCGGGCCGCCGCCGCAGGCGGCGCGCTGTCGTGAGCGGCTACGGGCAGCGCACGTCGACCGAGCTCGGCCGGCCGTCGTGGTCCGCGGCGAGGTCGCCCTTCCAGTTCAACGGGACGGGTGCCGAGGCAGCCCGTCCAGTCGGTGCTGAAGGAGAGGTCGACCGCTCCCCCGCCCCGGTTCCGCACCGGGGTGGCAGCGTTGTCGAAGGAGCTGGGCTCCTTGCTCTTCCAGCAGGAGGGCGCGACCCAGAGCACGCCGTTCCCGTCGTGGTCCCGCAGGAAGCGGGTCTGGCCGGCCGGGCGGTTGTCCCGGCCGAGGACCCGGGCGTCGGCGCCGGTCTGGAGTTCGCCTTCCTGGATCGTCTTCTCCGGCAGGTTGTTCGGCAGTGGTACCAGGGGGTTGGTGAGGCAGCTCCCGATGCAGGTGATGCCTTCGGCCTGCAGCACCGCGGCCCGGGCCGGGGTGATCGAGGGGTACGCGATCGGCAAGCTGGGCCGCGCGCTCACCACGGCCGTGCAGGACCAAGGCGCCGCCCGAAGGGGCCGCCGATGTCGGCCATGCCGAGGGCGCCCGCCGGCACCAGGCCCGTCAGGCGCTGCTGGAGGCCATCGCCCGCCACCACCACGGCCCCCTGCCAGGCGAGGAACCCGGCGACCGGCCGTGGTGATCACGGGCGCCCGGGGCACGGAGGAATGGGGCGGGTGACCAGCAGCCAGTCCTCCTTGCCCCGCGGGATCAGCGCCCTCATCCCCGACGCCCGCGCCCGGGCCACCCCCGGCGCACGCGCCGCCTCCCAGCTCCTCCACCTGCGCGAGGCCACCGTCCCCGTTCCGCTCCTGCCGCGGCCGCCGAACTGATCGCCCCCAGCTCAAGGACCCCGACCCGGCCACCCGCGAAGCCGCCACCGCGGTCCACGCCCGGCTGCTCGCCGCCATCAAGGAAGCCAGCGGCAACCGGTAGCCGTCGGCCGTCCCGGCCCTGTCCCAGGTCGCCCCAGCGACCTCCCACCAGGAGAACAGGGTGGGACAGTCCTCATCCGACTGGCACTCCGGCGTCCACCACGACCTCCTGAACCGCCTGCAAAGCCGGCTCTTCCACCGCCTCCGGAACCGCCTGGCCTTCGACGAGAACACCGCCCTTCCCGCACCGGCCTCTGTCGCATCCGCAGCCTCACCAGCTGCTTCAGTGCTGCACGGCTCGAGCTGTTGACACATCGGTGAGGCAGACTTCCCACCATGACAACGGCTGATCACGATGTCCCGACCGCCTGGCGCCGCATCGGAACCTGGCTCGCCGCGCACACCCGACGGGGCCCCCTGCGGCCCGCGTCGGATGTCGCGCGCCTCAACACGTTCGAGGCGGATCTCGGCGCGCCGCTACCCGCAGACCTACGAGCCTGGTGGCTGCTGTCCGACGTCAGCGCGAACGACTGGATTCCTGACGAGTTCGCTCCGGTCTCGCTGGACACGGCCTTGGAGACCCACGAGATCTGGCTGCTGGTCGCCGAGCAGGAAGGCGAGTCGTTCGACGAGGACGGTCAGCCCGAGGCGCGCTATCTGCGGGAGTTCATGCCGATCGCGCTGAGCCCCGGCGGTGACGGACTGATCGTCGACCTGCGACCCGGTGACACCTGCGGAGCGGTGCTCCTCTGGGACCACGAGAGCTGGATCCTGGACGTCCCTCATTGGGCCTCGGTCACCTCGATGCTCCAGGACATCGCCCAAGCCCTCGAAACCGGGACGCCCTTTCTGCTGAGCCACGCGGCTCTGGGCGGCTCGCAGGCACCCGGCATCGCCACAGTCGACGGCGAACTCGATCTTGCCTGGCAACCCACCGCGAGTGAGGGCGCTCCTGCTTGACGCCTGAGCACCCGGGGATGTCCAGGACCGTCCCAGCAGAGCGCCCGAACCGGACGCCCTGAGGCGGGGCTGGGACGCCGGTCGGCGGCTCGGTCGAGCACGCAGGTGCCGGCGGCGGGCTTGGCCGGGCACGGCCGGGAGACCGGGCGGACAATCGAAGGCATGGGCGGCGATGACCAGTTCGACACCCTCGGTGACATGTACGAGGAGATGGCCCTCCTCCCCTGGCGCAGACATCTGGAGTCGTTCAGCGTGTTCGCCGCGCTGGGAGCGGTCGTCGGCCGTAACGCCCTGGACGTCGGGTGCGGGACGGGCCTGTACAGCCGGGAGCTCAAGCGGCGTGGAGCGGCGAGAGTGACCGGGTACGACGTCTCCGGCGGCATGCTCGACATCGCGCGGCAGGCCGAACGCGCCGCGCCGCTGGGAATCGAGTACACGGAGCGGAGCGACCTCCTCGAGGACGACACCTTCGACGCGTGCGTGGCCGTCTACGTCCTGCCGTACGCCGAGGACTACGGAGCACTGCTCTCGCTGTGCGCCCTGGCATCACGGGCCCTCCGCCGGGGAGGCCGGTTCGTCACCCTGCCGGTGAACCCGGACTTCCACGGCGACCGCGCCTACTACGAGCGCTACGGTCTGCGCCTGGTGGAGACCGAGTCGCGCCACGACGCCTCGCGGGTGACGCTGGAACTGTGCTTCGGCCGATACGACGAACGGATCACCGCACGGTACTGGAGCCGGGCCACCCTGGAACGGGCCCTGCGGGAGGCGGGCTTCGCCTCGATCTCCTGGCCCGCCTTCCAGGTCTCCGGGGACGGAACGGCCCGCTACGGCGAGGACTTCTGGCGGCCGTACCTCGCCTGCCCCCATGCGGCACTCATCACCTGCACCCGAGCCTGACCCCAGAGGCACCACCATGGCGACCACACCACGGGTCCACCGCCGCCCCGGGCCGATCGAGGCGGGAGTCCCGTCGACCCCCGCGGAGGTCGACCCCGCGCAGTGGGACCGGCTGATCGGCCCGGACAACTTCTACAACAGCAACGCCTGGGTGCGCGCGCTGGAACTGGCCCACGGCGACACCGGTGCGCTCACCGCCGCCTGCGGCGACCGGCTGCTGGGCGCCCTGTCCATCTGGCCCGGCGAGAACGACGAACCCGGGCTGTTCCACCTGCCAACGCTGCTCCCGGACCTGGCGGCCGCCCGGTCCGCGCGATGGCTGTGGCTGGGCGCCCGGCGCTCGACCTACAACGAACTGGCCTGCACCCGCGGCGAGGAGCGCGACCGCACCCTGGAGGCCCTGTGGGACGGGGCGCTGCGACTGGCGCGCGACCGCGGCCTCGCCGGCGTCGTCACGCCCTACCTGAGCGCCGACGAGGCCCGGGACGTCGCCCGGAGTCAGCCCCGTGCCAGCGTCCTGCTGCACGACGCGGACGCCAACGTCGCCGTCCCGACCGGCGGCTGGGACGAGCACCTGGCGCGGATGAGCCAGCCCGACCGCACCCGCCGCCGGGCCGAACGACGCGCCTGCGAGCGCGGCGGCACGGCCCTGGAATGGCGGCCCCTCGCCCACGGGGACGCGGCCCGGCAGGCCGCGGTCCTGGTGACGCAGACCCGTGCCCGGCACGGCGGCACCGCCGACCCCGCCTGGATGCTCCGCTCCTTCGCGGCCCAGGCGACGACGGGAGTGCTGGACCGGGCCGTCGGCTGCTTCGCCGTCCGTGACGGCCGCCCCGTAGCCGTCACCGTCTGCTACGGCCACCGGGACCGGCTCTACGCCCGTTACTTCGGCTTCGACTACCGCGCCGCCCAGCCGCAGGGCGAGTACTTCGTGCTCTGCTACCAGGCCCCCGTCGACTACGCGGCCGCCGGCGGCTTCCACCGCTACCGCCTGGCCGTCTCCGCCTGGCAGATCAAGGTCCGCCAGGGCGCCGTGCTCTCGCCGCTCGCCGCCGTCGTCCTGCCCCTGCAGGGGCGGCTCTGCGACCGGCGGACGGCGGCCCGGCACAACGCCCGGACCGCCCGGCTCTGGACCGGCCGGTGCGCCGCCCGCCCCTGGGCCCTGGCACCCGAGTGGAACGACTGGGCCCAGGACGGCCCCGACGCTCCCCCGACCGGCTGACCACCGCCGACGTCGCAAGGAGGCCCGCCGTGCTGCACCTGGTCTACCTGATCCAGCCCACCCCGGCCGCGGAGGCGGACCCGCACGCCTTCTGGGACTGGGTCCGCGCCCGCGAGTCCTGGTACTACGACGGACTCGACACGGTCCTGCGCACCCGGTGGGCGGTGCGCACCGTCGGCACCCACGTCCACACCATCGAACACACCGTCGGCTTCGCCGACGAAGCCGGCTGGGGCCGCTACCGCCGCCAAGTCGCCGAACGCGGCCGCGACCCCGCCTGGGAACGCCGCCGCACCGAACAGACCCGCTGGTGGACCCTGCTGGACGCCACCCTGCTCAGCGACCCTCCGGTCCCCCTCGGCTTCGACCGCACCCCCGCACCAGGACGCACCCCGTGACCGTCACCGACGAACTCCTCCGCCGCAGCGGGCACCTGCTCGCCCACGCCCGGTTCATGACCCTGGCCACCACCGACGGCACCGAACCGTGGGCCTCCACCGTCAACTTCGTACCGCTGAGCGCCCCCGGCACCCCCTTGCGGCTGCTCTACTACTCGCTGCGCACCGCCCTGCACTCGCGCAACATCGGCCATCACCCCCGCGTCGCGGGCTCGCTCTACCTGACCGGCCTTCCCGGACTCGGCCTGGACGGAGCCCAGTTCACCGGCACCTGCCGCACCACGGACGACCAGGGCGTGGCCGAACACCATCGGGTCTACTACGAGCTGAACTTCCCCGACCCCGCCGTGCGCAACGAGTGGCTCCTGCCCGAATCCGACTTCCGGGGTCCGGGGCCCCGCCGCTTCTACACCGTCGAGGTCGCCCGCTGGTGGCTGCTCGACATCGACCGCTGGCTCCTCGACAAGCACGACCAGCGCATCGAGGTCCCCCTCCGTGCCCTCACCGAGGCCGGATGAGCCACCTGGCGCACCGCCGCCCTCCCGCCGTCACCCGCGGCGGTGGCCTCCCGGCGTTTCGGGGGCGCCCCTCCGGACCGCCGCCTCTACCGTTCGCCGCATGTCGCCGCACGCCGCCCGCGCGGCCAGGGAATCGAGGGACCACATGACGTCGCCTGTGAAGAGCCGGAAGTTCAGCACCCTGTTCGACTGGTTCGACCTGAACGGGGACGGACAGCTGTCCCAGGAGGACCTGCGCGGCACGGCCGAGGTGTTCGCCCGGACCGCGACCCGGGACGACCAGGCCACCGTCCAGGCCCTCCACGACGCCTTCGCCCGCTGGTGGCAGCTCCTGGTGGAGCACGGGGACACCGACGGCGACGGACAGGTCTCGCGCCAGGAGTTCCTCACCGTCATGACGGCCGACGTGACCACGCCCGCGCACTTCGAGAGCACGGTGCTGGCGATCGCCGACGCCCTGCTGAACGCCTACGACACCAACGGCGACGGCGTCCTCAGCAAGGAGGAGTACATCCACATGTACGAGCAGCTGGGCGTGCCCCGCGCGCACTCCGAGCAGGCGTTCCCGCGCCTGGACCGGGACGGGAACGGGGTGATCAGCCTCGACGAGTTCCGCGAGGCGATCATCGAGTTCTACCTCAGCGACGACCCCGCCGCGCCGGGCAACTACCTCCTCGGACCGATCGGCTGACGGTCGGCGCGCGACAGCGCGCGCCGACCGCGACGCGACCGCAGAGCAGCGCACCGCCCGACTCGGCACCGGTGCACTTGCCGTCAAGGTCGCGTCGGCCCCGTCTCCGACCGAAATGCCGGAGGCGCCGGGGGCCGGCGCCGGGGGCCGAGCGGGCCCGCTCCGCAGCCGGGGAGGGCCCCCCCCCCCGGGGGGCGGCCCACCC
>NZ_JBHVIV010000120.1:0-4154 GCF_042799475.1 Kitasatospora sp. NPDC057692
GGTCCGTCACCGGGCCGGCTGTCGGGGCCGGTGACGGACCGCTCGCCACGATGCCGATCGACCGCTGATCGGATGATCCCCGTTCCACCGCGGGGCGCCGCGTGAGCGCCGGTGATCACCGCCGCCGCGCTCGGCGCTGGTCGTGGGGATCACCACGATCGAGGTGGACGCCGGCCGTCGGCGGTCCTCGACCGCGGCCGCCCTGGTCGGCGCGGGCATGTTCGCGGTGCCGCTGTTCCCGCCGGCGGCGCAGCAGCTGCGCGGGGACGCCCGGCCGCCGGCCGCCGTCGGGGCGGCCGGCCGCGGGTGAACGCCGAGAGCCGGCGGGACCGCGGGGCGGTCAGATCACCCCCGCCTGGCGGGCCGTTTCCTCGAACGCGCGCGCCACCGGGCTGCCCCGGTAGGGGGTGAGCCGGCGGTGGAAGTCGCGCACGTACTCCAGCGACCGGGCCGAGCGCATCTCCCCCGCCGCCCGCAGCGCGTCGGTCGCCATGCCGCAGGCCTCGTCGAGGTCCCCCATGCCGAGCCGGGCGGTGGCCAGCACCAGCCGGCAGAAGATCCGGCTGCGGGCGTACGCGGGCGAGCGCAGCCGCAGCGACTTCTCGGCGTGCTGGGCGGACGTGCGCCACTGCTGGAGGTCCCGGTAGCAGTGCGCGAACTCGTCGGAGAGCTGCGCCTCGTCGAAGAACCGGGCCCAGGACGGCAGGTCGTCGCCGGTCCGGGCGGCCGCGAGCGCCCGCTCGGCCCGGACCAGCGCGGTGGTGCAGGAGCGGACGTCGCCGAGCAGGCCGTGGCCGCGCGCCTCGGCGGCGTGCAGCAGCGCCTGCACGGTCGGCGGCACCGCCGTGCCCACGCCCTGCTGGGCGACCCGGGCCAGCTGGACGGCCTCCCGGCCGTGGCCGAGGTGCACCGCCTGCTGGCTCATCGTCACCAGGACGTACCCGCCGAGCGCGCGGTCCCCGGCGGCCTGGGAGAGCCGCAGCGCCTGGACGAAGTAGCGCTGGGCCAGGCCGTGCGCGGCGATGTCGAAGGACGTCCAGCCGGCCAGCCGGGTGAGGTCCGCGACGGCGCCGAACAGGGCGCGGCCGATCTGCTCGCCGTAGCGGCCGCGCAGCATCGGCTCGGCCTCGCTCTCCAGGTAGCGGACCAGCGCCTGGCGGGCGTGGCCGCCGCCGTAGGCGTGGTCCAGCGCCCGGAAGAGGTCGCCGACGGCGCGGATGGCGGCGATGTCGCCGCGGCCGACGCGCAGCGCCGGGCGCTGTTCGCGGCCGGGGTCGTGGTACGGCGGCTCGACGGCGATCGGCGGGCGGCGGCTCTGGGTGGGCACCCGGGCGCCGAGCGCGGCGGACCCGGCGGCACCGGCCGTGGGGGCGCCGGCGGCCGGGGCGGAACCGGTCCTGGCGGTCGCGGAGGGGCCCCGGGTCACCGGGCCGGCGGGCGCGCCGGGCGGCCCCGCGGACAGCGGCGCGCCGGGCCCGGGGTCCGGCCGGGCCAGGGTGGAGCCGTCCCTGGCGACCCGCTCGTCGGTGCGGCCGATCAGCCAGTCCCGGCTGGGCACCACCAGGCCGGCCGGGGTGAAGGCGATCCGGCGCAGCTCGGACTGCGGCCCGTTGTCCTTGCGCCACATGCTCGCCACGATGTCCACCGCCTCCTGCGGCGTCTCGGCGAACTCCAGGCCCGCGTAGACCGGGGCGCAGGCGTCCAGGCCGAGGTCCTGGGCGGTGAGGCGGCGGCCGAGCCGGCGGGTGAACACCTCGGCGATCAGCGCCGGGGTGGCGCCGCGGGGCTGCTGGCCGCGGAGCCAGCGGGTGACGGAGGTCTTGTCGTAGCGCAGGTCGAGGCCGTGCTCCAGGCCGAGCTGGTCGACCCGACGGGCCAGGCCGGCGTGCGAGAAGCCGGCCTCCTCGATCAGCGCGGCGAGCTGGAGGTTCTGGGTGGCCCCGGCCGACTGGTGCCGCTCGGGCGCGTGCCGCTCGACGGCGTGGCGCTCGCCGGCGTGCCGTTCGGGCACGTGCCGGTCGGCGGGTGTGGCCTGCTCGGGCAGCCGCGGGTCGTCGGCGGCGGTCGGGGCGTCGGGGGCGTCCGGAAGGGTCCGGCCGACCGGACCCCGGTGCTGGTCGATCGGGTCGAGCGGTCCGTACGCCGGGCTGTCGGTTGCAGGCCTTTGGGGCATAGTCAGTCAACACCTCTCGGACGCCGCACCGGCTCCACCAGCGGTTCGGCTGCCTGTGGCGACGCCCCCTGTCGGGAATCGGCGTGAATGTAGCGAGCATTCGGGCGCTATGGGTGGTTCTGACCGAGCAATCCTCCGAACGGGTGAAGCATCCGCGCCCATTGTGGGGAAGACACTTCAGGATGGGTTTGGCTTGGAGGACGCTCGCCGGCCACCGGCCTCGACGCCACCGCGATGGCGGGAAACACCACAGTTCAGAGGGGTTCCGTAGGGGGCCGGCACACAGGGGCGGGGCCGCCGGACTCCCCCCGTTCGCGGCCCCGGACACCGCCCCGCCCCACCCGCCCGCGGACGCCCGGGCACCGCCGGGGAGTGGGTGTCACGCCCATGTCAGGAAACCGAGATGTGGCGGCCGGTCACATCGTGCGGGACTCCCGCGCTTCCTACCGTGTGCCGACACCCTCCCCCGAGCCTGGAAATGGTGAGCCATGACGGCTGTCCCGGATCCATCGGATCGCGCAAGCCGGAGTTCGCTGCCCCGAGTCGTGGCGGCGAGCCTGATCGGCACCACGATCGAGTGGTACGACTACTTTCTCTACGGAACCGCCGCGGCGCTGGTGTTCGGGAAGCTGTTCTTCCCGCACAGCGATCCGCTGACCGGAACGCTGCTCTCCTTCCTCACCTACGCGATCGGCTTCGCGGCACGGCCCGTCGGCGCCCTGGTGTTCGGCCACTTCGGCGACCGGGTGGGGCGCAAGAAGCTGCTGGTGGTGAGCCTGCTGCTGATGGGCGGATCGACCACGCTGATCGGCTGTCTGCCGACCTACGACTCGATCGGGGTGGCTGCCCCGGTGCTGCTGACCGCGCTGCGGCTGGTGCAGGGGTTCGCGCTCGGCGGGGAGTGGGGCGGCGCGGTGCTGCTGGTCTCGGAGCACGGGGACGCGCGGCGGCGCGGGTTCTGGGCGTCCTGGCCGCAGGGCGGGGCGCCGGCCGGCAACCTGCTGGCGGCCGGGGTGCTGTCGCTGATGACGGCCGTGCAGTCGGACGCGGCGTTCCTGGCGTGGGGGTGGCGGGTGCCGTTCCTGCTCTCGGCGGTGCTGGTCGGGGTCGGGATGTGGATCCGGCTGGCGGTGGACGAGTCGCCGCTGTTCAAGGAGGCCCTGGCCCAGGCGGAGCGCCGCGGGAAGGCCGAGCAGCCGCCGCTGGTGGGGGTGTTGCGGCACCACTGGCGGGAGGTGCTGGTCGCGATGGGCGCGCGGATGGCGGAGAACATCTCGTACTACGTGATGACGACCTTTGTCCTGGCCTACGCCGTCTCGCACGTGCACCTCCCCAAGCAGACCGCGCTGAACGCCGTCCTGATCGCCTCCGCCGTCCAGTTCGCGCTGATCCCGCTCTTCGGGGCGCTCTCCGACCGGGTCGGGCGCCGGCCGGTGTACCTGGTGGGTGCGGTCGGCGTCGGCGTGTGGGCGTTCGTCTTCTTCGGGCTGGTGGACACCGCGTCGTTCGGCTCGCTGGTGCTCGCGGTGACCGTCGGCCTGGTCTTCCACAGCGCGATGTACGCGCCCCAGGCCGCCTTCTTCTCCGAGCTGTTCGCCACCCGGCTGCGCTACTCCGGGGCCTCGATCGGCGCCCAGTTCGCCTCCGTGGCGGCCGGCGCCCCGGCCCCGCTGATCGCCACCGCGCTGCTGAAGGACTACGGCAGCTCGACGCCGATCTCGGTGTACGTGGCGATCGCGGCCGTCGTCACGGTGCTGGCGGTGCTCTGCGGCCGGGAGACCCGCGGCCACGACCTCGCGGAGGTCGAAGGGGCGGCGGCGGAGCCCGGCGGGGCGGGCACGGCCCCGGTGGCCGGGAAGGCGGCCGCGGTCTGACGGACCGCCGGCGGCCGGGGGTGGGGGGGGGCCACCGGCTGCGCCGCCGCCCCCCCCCGCCCGGGGGGCCGCCCCGCGACCAGGGGGCGGCGCGCCCCCCGCCCCCG
>NZ_JBHVIV010000120.1:4164-20924 GCF_042799475.1 Kitasatospora sp. NPDC057692
CGGCGCGGGGGGGGGGGGTCGGGGGGGGGGGGGGGGCCGGCCGGCGGGGGGGGGGGGGGGCCGCCCCCCCCCGCGCGCCCCGCCCCCCCCCGACGGCCGGCGGGGCCGAGCGGCTACGATCTCGCTTCCCTCCCCGGGCACGAACACCACTGTCGATGGGCGGCCGCACCATGAACGACCTCCACACCAGCTCGGCGCCCGCGCTCCGCCGCCTCCTGGAGCTGCTCGCCTCCGGCGCCGCCACCGAGGACTTCGCCGACGTGCTCGCCGACGCCCGCCGGCAGGGCGCGCCGGCCGCGGTGCTGAACGAGATCGACGGCGCCACCTGGCAGGCGCTGCGGGTCCACCGCACGATGCGCCAGCACCGGCGCCGGGAGGCCGAGCTGACGGCGCTGTTCGACACCGCCGGCGACCTGGCCGCCTCCCGCGACCTGGACGCCGTGCTCCAGGCGATCGTCCGCCGGGCCCGGATGCTGCTCGGCACCGACACCGCCTACCTGACCCTCCCGGACGAGGCCACCGGCGACACCTACATGCGGGTCACCGACGGCTCGGTCTCGGTGCTCTTCCAGACCCTGCGGCTCAGCCTCGGCGACGGACTCGGCGGCCTGGTCGCGCAGACCGCCCGCCCGTACGCCACCCCCGACTACCGGACCGACGAGCGGTTCCACCACACCGGCAGCATCGACGCGGGCGTGCTGGACGAGGGCCTGGTGGCGATCATCGGCGTGCCGCTGCTGCTCGGCGGCCGGGTGATCGGCGTGCTGTTCGCCGCCGACCGCTCGCCGCGCGCCTTCTCCCCCGACGAGGTCGCGCTGCTCTGCACGCTGGCCGCGCACGCCGCGATCGCGCTGGACACCGCCAAGTCGCTGGCCGACACCCGGGCCGCGCTCGCCGAGCTGAACAGCGCCAACGAGCTGATCCGCGCCCACGCCGCCGCCGTCCAGCGCGCCGAGCGGGGCCACGACCGGCTCACCGACCTGGTGCTGCGCGGGGCCGCGGTGCCGGACGTCGCCGCGGCGGTGGCCGCCCTGCTCGGCGGCGAGATAGCCGTTCTGGACGCCGAGGGCGAGCCGCTGGCCGGCCGGGCCCCCGCGCCGGCTGCCGGGACGGCCGGGGCGGCGGCCGTGCCCCGGGCCGAGGGGCGTTCGGTGCGCCACGGCGAGGCCTGGGTCTGCGCGGTGCTGGCCGGCCAGGAGCAGCTCGGCACGCTGGTGCTGCGCGGCCGTCCGGACCTCGACGACGCCGACCGCCGGCTGTTCGAGCGGGCCGGGGTGGTCACCGCGCTGCTCCTGCTGCTGCGGCGCTCGGTCGCCGAGACGGAGAACCGGGTGCGCGGCGAGCTGCTGGCCGACCTGCTCACCGCCCCGGACCGGGACCCGGCCGGGCTGACCGCGCGCGGCCGCCGGCTGGGCGTCGACCTCGGCCGCCCGCACCTGGTGCTGGTCGCCGAACCGGGCGACGCGCGGGACACCGGCGCCCGCTCCCGGCTGGCGGGCGCGGCGGGGCGGTACCTGTTCGGCTCGCGCGGCATCAGCGCGGAGCACGCGGAGGCGGTGGTGCTGCTGGTGCCGGACGGGGAGGGCGGGAACGGCGGGACCGGCGGGGACGGCGACGGGAGCGGCGGGGCCGGTGACGGGGACACCGCGCAGCGGGTGGCCGGGCAGGCCGCCGAGCGGCTGGCCCGGCTGGCCGGGTTCCCGGTCACGGTGGGCGCCGGGCGTCCCGCCGCCGGGCCGGTCGCGCTGGCCGCCGCGTACGCCGAGGGACTGCGCTGCGTCCGGGCGCTGCGGGTGCTCGGCCGGTCCGGCGAGGGCGCCTCGGCGCGGGCGCTCGGCTTCCTGGGCGTGCTGCTCGGCGACGGCCACGACGTGGCGGGCTTCGTGGGCGCGACGCTGGGCCCGCTGCTGGAGTACGACGCCCGGCGCGGTACCGAGCTGGTCCGCACCCTGCGGGCGTACTTCGACTGCGGCGGCAGCCTCACCCGGGCCAAGGACGAGCTGCACGTCCACGTGAACACCGTGGTGCAGCGGCTGGACCGGGTCGAGGTGCTGCTGGGCCGGGACTGGAACGCCCCGGAGCGCTCCCTGGAGCTCCAGTTGGCGCTGCGGCTCCAGCTGCTGTCCGGGCCGTGAGCCGCGGCCGGGCCCCGGTCGCGCTCCGGGCGGGACAGGGGCCCGGCCGGTTCGGCGGCGGGCGGGCGTACAGTGGCGAGGTTGGTCTCGAACGCCTGGCAAGGAGCAGCGGTGAGCGAGAACGTGCGGTTCATACGCATGGGCATCGGCGAGGGCGCCGTCCCCTACCAGGAGGCCTGGGAGGAGCAGCAGCGGCTGCACGCCCTGCGGGTCGCGGACGAGATCCCGGACACGGTGCTGCTGCTGGAGCACCAGCCCGTCTACACCATGGGCAAGCGCACCAACCCGGCCGACCTGCCGCTGGACGGCACCCCCGTGGTCGAGGTCAACCGGGGCGGCGAGATCACCTGGCACGGCCCCGGCCAGCTGGTCGGCTACCCGATCGTCAAGCTGCCGGACCCGATCGACGTGATCGCGTACGTGCGGCGGCTGGAGGAGGCGCTGATCCGCGCGTGCGGCGCGTTCGGCGTGGAGACCACCCGGGTCGAGGGCCGCAGCGGCGTCTGGGTACTGGGCCGGAACATCCCCGGCGCGGTGGTGGACCCGGCGCAGGTGGTGGACATCGGCAAGCTCACCCTGCGGATGGGCCTGCCGCTGGGCATCGACCCGCGGCTGGCCGGCCCCGAGTACGCGCCGTCCAACGCCGGGCAGCGCGGTGACGACCGCAAGCTGGCCGCGATCGGCGTCCGGGTCGCGCGCGGGGTGACCATGCACGGCTTCGCGCTGAACTGCGACCCGGACATGGCCTGGTTCGACAAGATCGTGCCGTGCGGGATCCGGGACGCCGGGGTCGCCTCGCTGGCCGGCGAGCTGGAGCGGGACTTCACCGTCTCCGAGGCGCTGCCGCTGGTCGAGAAGCACCTGGCCGAGGTGCTCGCCGAGCTGCCGGAGCCCGCGCCCGGCCGCTGAGGCCCGGCCGCCCCCGGCCCTCCCCGTTTTCCGATCCCCCTTCCGATCCCCGTCCCGGCCCCCACCCGGCACCGGGAATCTACCCGCCGGTAGTCCTGTTGCCCTGCGATTGCGGGGCCGCAGCCCCGGCGAAGGCCGTACAAGCACAGGCGTACCCTGGGGGTACCCCGTCTAGTTCTAGGAGTCGCACGTGTCCGCTGTCGCACCCGACGGCAGGAAGCTGCTCCGCCTGGAGGTCCGCAACAGCGAGACCCCCATCGAGCGGAAGCCCGAGTGGATCAAGACCCGCGCGAAGATGGGCCCGGAGTACAACGCCCTCCAGTCGCTGGTGAAGAAGGAGGGGCTGCACACGGTCTGCCAGGAGGCCGGCTGCCCCAACATCTTCGAGTGCTGGGAGGACCGCGAGGCGACCTTCCTCATCGGCGGTGACCAGTGCACCCGCCGCTGCGACTTCTGCCAGATCGACACCGGCAAGCCCGCCGAGTTCGACCGGGACGAGCCGCGCCGCGTCGCCGAGTCCATCGTCACCATGGACCTCAACTACGCCACCATCACCGGTGTCGCCCGGGACGACCTGCCGGACGGCGGCGCCTGGCTGTACGCCGAGACCGTGCGCCAGGTGCACGCGATGACCGCCGGCCGCGACAGCGGCCGCACCGGTGTCGAGCTGCTGATCCCGGACTTCAACGCGGTGCCGGAGCAGCTGGCCGAGGTCTTCTCGTCCCGCCCCGAGGTGCTGGCGCACAACGTCGAGACGGTGCCGCGGATCTTCAAGCGGATCCGCCCCGCCTTCCGCTACGAGCGCTCGCTGGACGTCATCACCCAGGCGCGCGCCGCCGGGCTGGTCACCAAGTCCAACCTGATCCTGGGCATGGGCGAGACCCGCGAGGAGGTCAGCCAGGCGCTGGCCGACCTGGTCGGGGCCGGCTGCGAGCTGATCACCATCACCCAGTACCTGCGCCCGTCGCTGCGCCACCACCCGGTGGAGCGCTGGGTCAAGCCGCAGGAGTTCGTGGAGCTGCAGGAGGAGGCCGAGGAGCTCGGCTTCGCCGGGGTCATGTCCGGCCCGCTGGTCCGCTCGTCGTACCGCGCCGGGCGGCTGTACCGGCAGGCGCTGGAGCGCCGCGAGCAGGCCGCGGTCTGAGCCGACCGGCCGCGCCGCGCGCGTCACCGCGCGTTTCGCGCCACTCGAAGGGCGGAGCCTCGGCTCCGCCCTTTCGCGTTCATCACGCTTTGACGACCAGGTCACGGGCTGGTAACACGGGGTGGTGACGATGGGCTCGCCACGATTGTTCGATCCTTCTCAGCCACGGCTGCGGTCACGAGGGGAGCTGTGCGGCATGCGAATGCGGATCCGGTCGGTGGGGGCGGCGCTGCGGTTCGCCGAGAGCGTGCTGCTGGACGGCGGGCAGCGGCAGGCCCGGCGCAACGCCTGGGCGGCGGTCTGCGAGGACCGCCGGCACGCGGCCGACCGCCGGCACGACGCCCTGGCGGCGGAGGCCGCGGCGGGGGCGCGGACGGGTCCGGCGACGCTCAGGCCGGTGCGCCGGCGGCCGCTTCCGTAGCGGCACTCCGGGTCACGGTTCGAGCGAACGGGTACCCGGGCTTGGATATCCCGTACCCACGCCACGTACCATGAGCATTATGGCGAGGGAAACATCCGAGAACCCCGGGCGGCTGAAGCAGATCCGCACGGCGTACACCATGACCAAGAAGGTCGACACCAAGATCGGCCTGATCATCGCCGGCGTCGGCCTGCTGACCTTCGGCGTGTTCCTCGCCATCGGCTTCGCGATCGAGCACCCCGTCTACCTGGGCATCCTGGGCTTCATCGTGGCCTTCCTGGCCATGGCGATCGTCTTCGGGCGCCGGGCCGAGCGTGCCGCGTTCGGGCAGATGGAGGGGCAGCCGGGCGCTGTCGCGGCGGTGCTGAACAACATCCGGCGCGGCTGGAGCGCCAGCTCCACCCCGGTGGCCGTCACCCGTAGCCAGGACGCGGTCTACCGCGCCGTGGGCCGGGCCGGCATCGCGCTGATCGGCGAGGGCAACCCGAACCGGGTCCGCCAGCTGCTCGCGTCGGAGAAGAAGAAGATGGCCCGGGTCGTCGGCGACGTGCCGGTGCACGACATCGTGGTGGGCAACGGCGAGGGCGAGGTCCCGCTGAAGAAGCTGCAGATCCACCTGATGCGTCTGCCGCGCGCCATCACGCCCGCCCAGGTCACCGAGACCAACGACCGCCTGCGCGCGCTGGGCGACCTGCTCTCCAAGGCGCCGATCCCCAAGGGCCCGATGCCCAAGGGCGCCCGGATGCCCAAGGGCGGCCAGGTTCGCTGAGCCCCTCCCCCGTCGACAGTACGAGAACGGCCCCGCCGCGGAAGCCTCCGCGGCGGGGCCGTTCGCCGTTCCCGGGCACGGCCGGCGCACTCGCTCCGGACCGTGCCCGGATCCGGGCCGTGTTCAGCTCCGGGCCGTGTTCAGATCCGGACCTCGACGGTGCCGACCGCCTTGTCGTGCAGACCGCGGGTGTCCCGGTCCCAGACCAGCGCCGGCACCAGCAGGCAGAGCAGCACCGTGCGCAGCAGCACCTGCGGGATGGTCGCCCGGTTGCCGTCCAGCCGGACGACCCGCAGCCCGAACAGCCGCTTGCCGACGGTCGTCCCGGTGGTGGCGAGCAGCAGCACGGTGACGGCGAAGAACAGCGGGGTGGTCCACAGGTTCGCCGAGGCCGCCGAGCCCTTGCCGATCAGCCCGTAGGCGATCAGGGCGACCAGCCAGCCGTCGACGAACAGCGCGCCCACGCGGCGGGCGGGCCCGGCGATCGAACCGGGGCCCTCCTTGGGCAGTCCGAGGCGCTCACCGCGGTGGCCGAAGTCGGCGCCCATCTTCTCGGCGGCCGCCTTCGGGCCGTCGATCCACGATCCCAACGCTTCTCTGGTGTCCACGAATCCACATTAACCGGGCGAACGCCGGGATCGGCCACCGCCTCCCCCGCCGGGCCCGCCACCGAAGAGTGAATCGGCCGCCGCCGACTTACCGCCACTCCCCCGAATGGTCTAGACCACTTGACCGATCCGGCCCGGCGGGGCCAGGCGTTTTGTCCCGTCCCGTACGGCTTTGCGGGCCACCCGGCGACGGCGGTTAACATTCAGGAAACGACCGGGTCACCGGTCGGAAACGGCCCGTTCCTAGGGTGTGCCCCATTCGCAACACCGAGGAGGATGGATGTTCAACAACGCCGCCGAAGTGAAGCAGTTCATCCAGGACAACGACGTGAAGTTCGTCGACGTCCGCTTCTGCGACCTGCCGGGCGTCTTGCAGCACTTCTCCGTACCCGCGGCGACGTTCGACCCGTCCGAGATCCTGATGTTCGACGGCTCGTCGATCCGCGGTTTCCAGGCCATCCACGAGTCCGACATGGCCCTGGTCCCCGACCTCGCCACGGCCCGCCTGGACCCGTTCCGCGAGGCCAAGCACCTCAACATCAACTTCTTCATCCAGGACCCGGTGACCGGCGAGGCCTACAGCCGCGACCCGCGCAACGTCGCCAAGAAGGCCGAGGCCTACCTCGCCTCCTCCGGCATCGCGGACACCGCGTTCTTCGGCCCCGAGGCCGAGTTCTACGTCTTCGACTCGGTCCGCTTCGACACCAGCGCCAACGCCTCCTACTACCACATCGACTCCGAGGCCGGCGCCTGGAACAGCGGCTCCACCGAGGGCGACGTCCGCGGCTACAAGGTCAAGTACAAGGGCGGCTACTTCCCCGTCCCGCCCGTCGACCACTTCGCCGACCTGCGCGCCGAGATGTCCCTGGAGCTGGCCAGGGCCGGCCTGGAGGTCGAGCGCCAGCACCACGAGGTCGGCACGGCCGGCCAGGCCGAGATCAACTACAAGTTCAACACCCTGCTGCACGCGGCCGACGACCTGATGCTGTTCAAGTACATCATCAAGAACGTCGCCTGGCGGAACGGCAGGACGGCCACCTTCATGCCGAAGCCGATCTTCGGCGACAACGGCTCGGGCATGCACGTCCACCAGTCGCTGTGGAGCGAGGGCTCGCCGCTCTTCTACGACGAGCAGGGCTACGCCGGCCTCTCCGACATGGCCCGCTACTACATCGGCGGCCTGCTCAAGCACGCCCCGTCGCTGCTCGCCTTCACCAACCCGTCGGTGAACTCCTACCACCGCCTGGTGCCCGGCTTCGAGGCCCCGGTCAACCTGGTCTACTCCCAGCGCAACCGCTCCGCCGCGATCCGCATCCCGATCACCGGCTCCAACGCCAAGGCCAAGCGCATCGAGTTCCGCGCCCCCGACCCCTCCTCCAACCCCTACCTGGCCTTCTCCGCCATGCTGATGGCCGGCCTGGACGGCATCAAGAACAAGATCGAGCCCCTGGAGCCGGTCGACAAGGACCTCTACGAACTGGCCCCCGAGGACCACGCCAACGTCCCCCAGGTCCCCGCCTCCCTCCCCGCCGTCCTGGAGGCCCTCGAAGCCGACCACGAGTACCTCCTCGCCGGCAACGTCTTCACCCCCGACCTCATCGAGACCTGGATCGACTTCAAGCGCACCCAGGAGATCGCCCCCATCGCCCTCCGCCCCCACCCCCACGAGTTCGAGCTCTACTACGACCTCTAGAGGGCCCTTCGACCCGCGGCGCTGCGCCCGGGGTCGCCCACGCGCCCCTGCGGGCCGGCGGAGAGCCGGTCCGCAGGGGCGCGTTCGGTGCCGGGGGCGGGGTCAGGCCGTGGCGCGGGTGAGGAGGGCGGTGAGGTGGGACTCGACGGCGGGGGTGAGGGTGGTGAGGGCGTAGGTGGTGGGCCACAGGGCGCCGTCGTCGAGGGCGGCGACGTCGCTGAAGCCAAGGGTGGCGTAGCGGGACTTGAACTTCTGGGCGCTCTGGAAGAAGCAGAGGACCTTGCCGTCCTTGGCGTAGGCGGGCATGCCGTACCAGAGCCGGGGGGTCAGGGACGGGGCGGCGGCCTTGACGAGGGCGTGGAGGCGTTCGGCGAGGGCGCGGTCGGCGGGCTCCATCCCGGCGATCTTGGCGAGGACGTCCTGCTCGCCGTCGGCCTTGGCGGTGCGGGGGCTGCGGCGGGCCGCGGTCTTGAGCTCCTCGGCGTGCTCCTTCATCGCCGCGCGCTCGTCGTCGGTGAAGCCGTCGAAGGTCCGGGTCGTGGCGGTGTTCGTCATGGTGGAAGGCCTTTGCGGTGAGGTGTCGGTGAGGTGTCGGTGGGAACGGGGGGACCGGTCAGGACCGCGGTGCCGGTCGGTCGAGCCAGCGGCCGTCGCGCATCAGCTCGCGGCCGGCCAGCTCGTTCTCCTCGCGCCAGCAGCGGACGCCGCGGGGCGTGACCCGGAACCATCGGTAGGACGTGGCGCAGGCGCGCGGGTCGAAGCCGGTACGGGCGGCGAAGCGGTCGCCGCGCTCGGACGGGAGGGCGTCGAGGTCCAGGACCTCGACCGCGCCCTCGATCAGGCAGACGTCCCGGGTGTGGCCCAGGGCCAGCCGGACGGTGCCGGTGGCGGCGAGGTTGCGGCCGGTCGGGCTGCCGGACGGGGTGGCGAGCAGCAGCGCCTCGCCGTCCCAGTCGAAGGAGAGCGGCACGAGGTGGGGCGTGCCGTCCGGCGAGGCCGTGGCCACCCAGACGTCGAGGTCGTGGGCGAGGCGCTGCTCGGCGTCGTGTCGGCGCTGGGCGCGGGGGCGCGGTGCGGCCATGGTCACTCACTCCTGTCGGGTCCGGCGGGGTTGGTCACAGCCTCCCGCGGCCGGGGTGGCCGGGGCATCCGTGCCGACCACGGAACGGGGTACGGAGAGCGGTACGGAGGCGCCCCGCATAATGGCGCGGTGTCCGCTTCCGTGATCTCGCCCCGCGAAGCCGACGTGCTCGCGCTCCTCGGCGAGCACCTCAGCAATGCCGAGATCGCCGCTCGGCTGTTCATCTCCGTCCGCACGGTGGAGTCCCACACCTCCGCGCTGCTGCGCAAGTTGGAGCTGCCGGACCGCCGGGCACTCTCCCGGCGCGCGGCCGAGCTCGCCGGCGCCGGGCGGTCGCGTCCGGCGCCCGCCCTGCCGGCGCCGCTCACGGCGTTCGTCGGCCGGGAGCGGGAGCGCGCGGAGCTGGCCGCGGCGCTGGCCGCGCACCGGCAGGTGACCGCGGTCGGTCCGGGCGGGGTGGGCAAGACCCGGCTGGCGCTGGCGGTGGCGGCGGACCTGGCGGGCGGCTTCGCGGACGGCGCCTGGTTCGTCGACCTGGCGCCGGTCATGGATCCGGACCGGGTGGCGGCGGCGGTCGCGGCCGCGCTGGGGGTCGGCGAGCAACCCGGGCGCGGCCACGAGGAGGCGCTGTCCGCCGCGCTGGCCGACCACCGGGCGCTGCTGGTGCTGGACAACTGCGAACAGGTCCGGGACGGCGTCGCGCCTTTCCTGGAGCGGTTGCTGACGGCCTGTCCGCAGGTCAGGGCGCTGGCGACCAGCCGGGCCCGGCTGCTGGTGCCGTTCGAGCGGGTCTTCCCCGTGGCGCCGCTGTCCCGGGACGGCGGCGGATCGTCGGAGGCGGTGGCGCTGTTCGTCGAACGGGCGACGGCGGCCGGCGCGGCCCCCGACCCGGCGCTACGGGAGCGGATCGCGGCCGTCTGCGAACGGCTCGACGGCATGGCGCTGGCGATCGAACTGGCGGCGGCCCGCTGGCCGACGCTCGGCCTGGACGGGCTGACGGCCGGCCTCTCCGACCAGCTGCGGATCCTCGCCGGAGGCCCGCGCGCGGGCGACCGGCACCGCTCGGTGCGGGCCGCGCTGGACTGGAGCCACGACCTGCTGGAGCCCGCCGACCGGGCACTGCTGCGCCGGGTGTCGGCGTTCGTCCAGCCGTTCACCGCCGGGGCGGCGATCGCGGTGGCGGGGTTCGCCCCGCTGGATCCGGCGGCCGTCGCCGACGGGCTCGGGCGGCTGGCCGAGCAGAGCCTGCTGACCGCGGCCCCGGCGGCGGAGGGCACCCGGTACCGGGCTCCGGAGACCATCCGCCAGTACGGGGCCGAGCGGCTGGCCGAGGCCGGGGAGCAGGCCGAGACCGGCTCCCGGCACCTCGCCTGGTGCCTGGCGGGCGCGGACGAGCTGGCCGGGACCGACGGCCCCGACCGGCGGGCTCGGTTCGACGCGGTGGCGGACGAGCTGCGGGCCGCCCTCGACCGGGCCGCCGGGCAGCCGGAACTGCGGGCGCGGGCGCACCGGCTCGCCCTGGCCCTGGCGGGGTCGGCCTTCGCCCGCAACCTGCTCGGGGAGGCGCAGCAGCGCTTCGAGCAGGCGGCCGCGCTGGCCGACGGCCCGACGGTGGCCGCGGCGGCGCTGCGGGAGGCCGCCGGGGTGGCCGGATGCCGCGGGCTCGGCGACGACCTGTACCGCCTGCACCGCGCCGCCGCCGAAGCCGCCCGCCGGGCCGGGGACGGCGGCGGTGCCCGTGACCTGGCGGCCGCCGCCACCGTCGCGTACCGCTTCTCCAGCACCTTCACCCGGATTCCCCCCGCCGGGGAGGTGGCCGACCTGCTCGGGCGGGCCCGGGAGTCGGCCGACGGCTCCGCCGCGACCGGGGCGGCCCTGGCGCTGGCCGAGGCGGCGGTGCTCGCGGACGCCTACGGCTCCGTCCAAGGCAGCCCGGACAACACCGCGCGGGAGACGGTCGCCTTCGCCGAACGGGCGGTCGAGCTGGCCCGGCGGGCGGGCGACCCGGTCGCCGAGTCCGCCGCCCTGGACGCCCTCTCCGGCGCGCGCAGCTGGGCCGGAGAGCCGTTCGCGGCCGCCGCGGCCGCCCGCCGCCGGGTCGACCTGCCACAGGCGGTGCCGCCCACCCCGGCCGGAACGCACGAACGGGTGGACGCCCTCGCGATGGCCGCCGCCACCGCGATCGGCGTCGGCGAGCTGGACCTGGCCCGGCGGTGGGGCGGGCAGCTCGCCGGGCACCCGCTGCTGGCCGAGGTCGGCCACCACGCCACGTCCTGGCTGCTGGTCGCGGACGCGTTCGCCGGGCGGACCGAGGAGGTGGCGGCGACCGGCGTGCGGTTCCTCGACGCGTGGGAGCAGGGCGGGCGGCCGCGGTCCTTCTCGCTCGGCCCGGCCGCCGCGGCGGTCGCCGCGGTCCACGGCCTGCGCGCCGACGACGGCGCCCGGGCCGCCTGGCTCGCCGTCGCCGGCCGCGCGGGCCCCGAGGAGGAGCACCGGTACGGCTACGGCGCGGTGTTCGACGCCCTGGTGCTGCTGCACCGCGGGGACGCGCAGGCCGCCCTGGCGCGGATCGCGCCGGCGCCCGAGGAGGTCTGGAAATGGGTCTCCTGGGTCTGGCTGCACTGGTACACGGCACTCCGCGTCGAGGCGTCGGTGCTGGCCGGCCACCCGGACGCCCGGGCCCGCCTCGCCGGGGCCCGGGCGGTGGTCGCCGGGAACCCGGTCGCCACCGCGCAGCTCGACCGGGCGCAGGCCCTGCTGGACGGCGACCTCGCGCGCCTGGACGCCGTCGCGGCCGCCTTCGACGCCGCCGGCTGCGGCTACCAGTCCGCCCGCACCCGGCACCTCGCGGACGGCTGAGGAGGGCGGACGGCCGAGGGGGGCGGACGGCGGCGCTCCGGTGGGCGCCGTCCGGCGAAACCGGGTGGTCAAGGCCGCTCCGAGGGCCGAGACTTGGCGCATGGGAACGACGAGCGGGGCGGCGGGCAAGGTCACGCCGACGGTGTACGTGTCGGTGGACGTCGAGGCGGACGGGCCGATCCCCGGGCCGTACTCGATGGTCAGCTTCGGCGCGGCGGTCGCCGGATGGCACGACGCGGACGGCTTCCGGCGGGCCCCGGCCGCGGCGGCGGGCTTCTACCAGGAGCTGCGGCCCGTCTCCGAGGACTGGGTGCCCGAGGCGCTGGCCGTCTCGGGGCTGGACCGGGCGGCGCTGATCGCCGGCGGCACCGATCCGGGCGTCGCCATGGGCCGGTTCACCCGCTGGCTGGAGCGGCTGCGCACCGGCCCGGACGGGCGGCGGTACCGGCCGGTGATGGTCGGCTACCCGGCCGTCTACGACTGGCAGTTCCTCTACTGGTATCTGATCCGGTTCACCGGCTCCAGCCCGTTCGGCCACTCGGGCTGCCTGGACGTCAAGACGCTCTACGCGGCGCGGACGGGCCTGCCGTTCGCCGGGATCGGCAAGCGCTCGATGCCGAAGGAGCTGCTCCCCGATCTGCCGCACACACACCACGCCCTCGACGACGCCCGGGAGCAGGCCGCGCTGTTCGCCAACCTGATGGAGTGGGACGGGCCCGGGCGGCCCGCCCCGCGAGCGGGTCAGCGGACGGTGACCGGAAGGGTCTCGTAGCCGCGCAGGACGAGGCGGTCGCGCCGGGTGGGGACGCCGCCGGGGGCGAGCCGGGGGAACCGGTCGAGGAGGGCGGGGGCGGCGATGTCGGCCTCCAGCCGGGCGAGTCGGCTGCCGAGGCAGAAGTGCGGGCCGCCGCCGAAGCTGAGCGGCTGGCTGTCGGTGCGGGTGGGGTCGAAGCGGTCCGGGCGGGGGTAGCGGGCCGGGTCGTGGTTGGCGGCGCCCAGCATGGTGAACAGGACGGTGCCGGTCGGGGCGGGCAGGCCGGCCACCGTGAGACCGGGGGCGGTGGAGATCCGCGAGGTCACCTGCACCGGGGAGTCGTAGCGCAGCACCTCGTCGGTGAAGAGCGAGGGGTCCAGGGCGCCGGTGCGCAGGCCCTCGGCCGCCGCCGGGTGGTGGAACAGCAGGGCGAGGCCGTTGCCGATCAGGTTGGTGGTGGTCTCGAAGCCGGCCACCAGGA
This sequence comes from Kitasatospora sp. NPDC057692, assembly GCF_042799475.1. NCBI lineage: Bacteria > Bacillati > Actinomycetota > Actinomycetes > Kitasatosporales > Streptomycetaceae > Kitasatospora > Kitasatospora sp. NPDC057692. Next base: position 17,019 of record NZ_JBHVIV010000120.1, read on the forward strand.
GCAGGGCGAGGTTGCTCAGCAGTTCCTCGCCGGAGATCCGGTCCGGGGAGTCGGCGGCGATCCGGGCCAGGTCGCTGACCAGGTCACCGGTCGGGCGGGCCAGCCGCTCGGCGGTCAACTCCGCGAAGTAGGACGAGAGTTCCTCGGCCGCGAGGTCGGCGGCGGCCAGTTCGCCGAGGTCCTGGATGAGCTCCAGGGCGATGGTGAGGTCGGAGGCCAGGCCGCGGAAGCGGTGGCGGTCGGCAGCGGGGACGCCGAGCAGTTCGCAGATCACCTCGACCGGGAGGCGGAAGGCGAAGGCGTCCATGAAGTCGACGGACGAGCCGTCGGCGCCCCGCTCGGCCAGTTCGTCGAGCAGCCGCTCCACCGTCGCCTCGATCGCCGGCCGCAGCGAGGCGACCCGGCGGGCGTTGAAGGCCGAGGCGATCAGCGAGCGGACCCGGCCGTGGTCGGGTGCGTTGCGCTGGAGGATCGAGCGGCCGAAGAGCTCGACGGAGGGGTGGGCGAGCAGTTCCGCGTGGTCGGCGGCGAGGCTCCTGGTGTCCTCCAGGGCGAAGGCGGGGTCGCGCAGCACCTGGTTGGCGGCGGCGTGCCCCACCACCAGGACCGCCCCGGGGCCCGCCGGGGCGGCCGCGCCGAGTTCGTGCGCCCGCGCGTACAGCGGGTAGGGGTCGAACCGCCCCTCGGTCGTCATGAGCTGCTCGATGATCGACGCGCCGTCCATCCGGCCTTCCCCTCCGTGGATCCGACTCCCTGCTGGACAACTGTCGGCGGCCGGAGGGTAGTTCCCCGGCGGGGACGGAACCGGCCGGGCCGGCGGCGGGCGGCGCGGGGCGCGCGGGCGGGGGCCGGGCGGGGGCGGGTCGGTAGGCTGGCGGGATGGAGATCTGGATCAACCCCCGCTGCGGGAAGTGCCGCACCGCGCTGAGCGAACTGACCGGCGCCGGCGTCACGTACACCGTGCGGCGCTACCTGGAGGACCCGCCGAGCGTCGCCGAGCTGGAGCAGGTGCTGGAGCGGCTGGGGCTGGAGCCGTGGGACATCACCCGGACCGACGAGCAGGTGGCCAAGGACCTCGGCATGAAGCAGTGGGGCCGGGAGGCGGGTGACCGGGCGCGCTGGCTCGCGGCGATGGCCGAGCACCCGATCCTGATCCAGCGCCCGATCATCACCGCCGACGACGGCCACGCCGTGGTCGCCCGCACGCCCGAGGCGCTCCGGTCCGTCCTGCCCTGACCGCCGCCGTCAGCGGCGCTCGAACCGCCGCACCGGCCCGCCCGGGCGCCAGGAGCTGATCCGCACCGCGTCGCCCTCGACGGTGGTGTGCACGACCTGCTCCAGTTCCAGCCGGAAGGCGTGGTACGGGCCGGGCGGCGGCTCGGGCAGCTCGGCCTCGTAGGCGGCGATGTCCGCCGCGTCGGTGAGCTCGACCGCCCGGCCGGACAGCTTGGAGTCGCCCTCGGCCAGCGTGGCGTCGCTCGGGTTGCTGTGCAGCGCGAAGCGGGGGTCGCGGCGCAGGTCCAGCGCCTTGACCGCGCCCTGCATCGACCCGAGCACCACGTCGGCCCCGATGAAGTCCACCTCGGTGCCGCTCACCCGGGGCGAGCCGTCCTTGCGGAGCGTCGCCAGGACGTGGTGCTTGCTGGCCTCGAAGCGGGCCCGCACGGCGGGGGCCAGGTCCGGTGCCTCGTGCTCGAAATCCTGCCAGGTAGCCATGGCGCCAGTGTGGCACCGGGCACCGACGGCCGCCGTCCGGTGTCGGTGCCCGGTGCCACACTGGCCGGGTGACCTCTACCAGCACCACCTACATCGCCTTCCTGCGGGCCGTGAACGTCGGCGGCCGGACGGTGCGGATGGAGCGCCTGCGCGCGCTGTTCGGCGAGCTCGGCCTGGAGCGGGTCGGCTCCTACATCCAGAGCGGGAACGTCTTCTTCACCGCCGAGGCCGCCGACGCGGCGGGCCGGGCGGCGCTGACCGGGCGGATCGAGCGCCACCTGGAGGAGCAACTGGGCTACCCGGTGCCGGTGCTGCTGCGGACGGTGGACGAGGTCCAGGCGCTGCTGGACGCCGAGCCGTTCGCGGGCGTCGAGGTGACCCCGGAGGTGCGGCTCACGGTGAACTTCCTCTCCGAGCCGCTGCCCGCCGACTTCCCGATCCCCTACACCTCGCCGAAGGGCGACTACGAGGTGATCGGCGCCGACCCCGGCACCGCGTACGTCGTGGTGCACCTGAAGGACGGCAGGTGGGTCACCAGCGGTGCGCTCTTCGGGAAGTCCTACCGGGGCTCGGCGACCTCGCGGTTCCTGCACACCACCGCCAAGATCCTGGCCGCCGCACGGAAGGCCTGAGGTCCGCCCACGACGACCCGGAGGCCCCGTTGGCCCCATCCGCCCTGCACGCCTACGCCGCGCTGCTCGACCGCTCGTTCGTCCGGATCGCGGAGGCGGCGGCCGGCGGCTGGCGGCTGGCGGCTGGCGGTGGGCGCCGACTTCGCGCTGGAGTGGCGTTCCGGGGAATCTGGACAGGTGGGCGGGGCGGCCGGAGAATCGGTCCATGACGTCGCGTGAGAACCGGACCCGGGTGGTCCGGCCGTCCGAGGCCGAGCGGGAACGGGCCCTCGGGGTGCTGCGGGAGGGGGCCGGCGACGGCCGGCTGTCGCACGACACCTTTCTCGGGCGGCTGGACCTCGTCCTCCACGCGGGCAGCCGCGCCGAGTTGAACGCGGTGATGGCGGACCTGCCGACCGGGAACCCGGTGGGACGCTTCGTGCTGCGCGCCGTCGGGCGGGTCTCCGCGTTCGGCGTGCGGCTGCGCGGGGCCTGGCGGGCCGAGCGGCTGCCGGGGCTGAGCCTCCCCGAGGCCGGGGCCGGGCAGTTGACGATAGGACGGATCCCCGGAGCGGGGCTGCGGCTGAACGACGCCTCGGTCTCCCGGCACCACGCCGAGCTGCGCCGGGAGGGCGGCGGCTGGGTGCTGTACGACCTCGGGTCGACCAACGGCACGCACGTCAACGGGTTCCGGATCGTCGGCGGGGTGCGGGTGCGGCCGGGCGACCAGGTGCGGTTCGGCAACCTGGAGTTCCGGCTCGCCTCGGGCTGAGCGGTCGGCGCACGCGTCCGCGCGGCGCCGGTGGGCATCGGTACGACGTCAGCGCGGGAACCGGCGGGGCTGCGGCGGGGCGGGACCGAGGTGGCGGCGGGCCGGGCCGGACTGTCAGTGCCGGGTGCTTGGATGCCGGTATGGACCAGGACACCGTACAGAGCACCCTTGCCGCCGAGGTACTGCGGGACGCCGAGGAGCGGGCCCTTGAGCTGATCCGGTGCGGCTTCCAGGAACCGGACGAGATAGCCGAGTCCCTGGTCGACGACCTCGACGACCAGGGACTGACGGTGGAGGAGGCGGAGCGGATCGTCGCTCCGCTGTGGCGGGAGCGTCTGCGGGAGCAGGCCGCCTGGCCGGAGACGACCGACGTCGACCGGCTGGAGGCCGCCTTCGACGCCCTGGAGGAGCTGGGCATCGTCGCCGCGATGGACTTCACCTGCTGCGCGAACTGCGGTTACGCCGAGATCGGGGGCGAGGCCGAGGAGGGCTCGCGCGGCTTCGTGTTCTTCCATCAGCAGGACACCGAACGGGCCGCCGGGGGCGGTGCGTTGATGCTGCGGTACGGCGGGTTCCAGGTGGACGGCGAGCCGACGGAGGCGGCCGTACGGCGGACGGCCGAGGTCGGGCGCGAGGTCGCCGCCGCGCTGACGGCGGCCGGGCTTCCGGTGGAGTGGGACGGCTCGCCGGAGACGGCGATCTCGGTCACGCCGATCACCTGGCTCAACCGCCTGCCGGAGTAGCGGCCGCGCGCCCTCCCGTGCCCGCGCCCCCCCCCCCCCCCGCCCGCCCCCCCCGCCCGGGCGC
>NZ_JBHVIV010000121.1:0-20518 GCF_042799475.1 Kitasatospora sp. NPDC057692
GTCGAGGACGACGGTGTCGACGCGGCGGGTGTTCTCCAGGACCTCGGGGCCCTTGATGAGGATGCCGAGCTGGGCGCCGCGGCCGGTGCCGACCAGCAGGGCGGTCGGGGTGGCCAGGCCGAGGGCGCAGGGGCAGGCGATGATCAGCACGGCGACGGCGGCGGTGAAGGCGGCGGTCCAGCCCTCGCCGGTACCGAGCCAGTAGCCGAGGGTGGCCAGGGCGAGGGTGATGACGACCGGCACGAAGACGGCGGAGATCCGGTCGGCGAGCCGCTGGGCGGCGGCCTTGCCGCTCTGCGCGTCCTCGACGAGCTTGGCCATCCGGGCGAGCTGGGTGTCGGCGCCGACCCGGGCGGCCCGGACGACCAGGCGGCCGCCGGCGTTGACGGTGGCGCCGGTGACGGTGTCCCCGACGCCGACCTCGACCGGCACGGACTCGCCGGTGAGCATCGAGGCGTCGACGGCGGAGGCCCCCTCGACCACCACGCCGTCGGTGGCGATCTTCTCGCCGGGGCGGACCACGAACAGCTCACCGACGGTCAGCTCGCCGACCGGGACGCGGACCTCCGTACCGCCGCGCAGCACGGTGACGTCCTTGGCGCCGAGCTGCAGCAGCGCCTTGAGCGCGGCGCCCGCGGTGCGCTTGGAGCGGGCCTCGAAGTACCGGCCGGCCAGGATGAAGGCGGTGACGCCCGCGGCGGCCTCCAGATAGATGTTGGACGAGCCGTCGCTGCGGGCGATGGTGAACTCGAAGCCGTGCCGCATGCCGGGCATCCCGGCGTGGCCGAGGAAGAGCGCCCAGAGCGACCAGAGGAAGGCGGCGCCGGTGCCGAGCGAGACCAGGGTGTCCATGGTCGCCGCGCCGTGCCGGGCGTTGGTCCAGGCGGCCTTGTGGAAGGGCCAGGCCGCGTAGGTGACGACGGGGGCGGCGAGGGTGAGCGAGAGCCACTGCCAGTTGTCGAACTGGAGGGCCGGGACCATCGCCATCGCGATGACGGGGACGGCGAGGGCGAGCGCGGTGATCAGCCGCTGGCGCAGCGGGGCGAGCTCGTCGGCGGGCTCGGCGGGCCCGTCCGCGCCGGCGGCCTCGGCCGAGGCGGGGCGGGGCACCGCGGCGGTGTAGCCGGTGGCCTCGACGGTGGCGATGAGGTCCGCGACCTCGACGGCGCCGGTGACGCTCACCCTGGCCTTCTCGGTGGCGTAGTTGACGGTGGCGGTGACCCCGTCCATGCGGTTGAGCTTCTTCTCGATCCGGGCGGCGCACGAGGCGCAGGTCATGCCGCCGATCTGGAGTTCCACCTCGGTGGAGGCGGGTGCCTGGGTGGTCATCTGGGCTCCTCGTGGGTCGTCGGTGAGGCCGGTGGTTCCGGTGGGGCGGGTTCAGGTCCGGGGCCCGATACCCCCTGGGGGTTCGGGGGAGGTGCTGGGCGGGGGTCGGGCCCCGGGCCCGCCGGGCGGTCAGGCCCGGCCGGTGAGCTCGTAGCCGGCGTCGTCGACGGCGGCACTCAGGGCCGCGTCGTCCAGCTCCGCGGCGGCGGAGACGGTGACCAGGCCGGCCGCGACGTCGACGCGCACGGCGGTGACGCCGGGGAGGGCGGAGACCGCCTTGGTGACGGCCTGCTCGCAGTGGCCGCAGGTCATCCCGGCGACGGCGTAGACGGTGGTGACGGCGAGCGGGTCGACGGTGACGGTCGCGCCGGTGGAGCAGGTGCCGTCGGTGGAGCAGCAGGACATGGGTTCCTCCGTAGGATCGGTGGTGAGCCAGAGATACCCGGTGGGGGTATCGCTCGGCGATGGCTCCTTTATACCCCTGGGGGGTATGCCGCGCAACCCTTCGACCGCGGCGACCCCTCCTTGACTGCATACCCTAGGGGGGTATCTAATCAAGGGCGTCGGAGGGCCGGCTCGACGATCCCGGGCCACCTGACCGATCACCGAGGGAGAACCCATGACCGGCTACCACCACGAGAAGGACCAGGTGCAGCGCAGGCTGCGCCGGGTCGAGGGCCAGATCCGCGGACTGCAGCGGATGGTCGACGCGGACAGCTACTGCATCGAGGTGCTCACCCAGATCTCGGCCGTCACCAAGGCGCTCCAGTCGGTCGCGCTCCAGCTGCTCGACGACCACCTCGGCCACTGCGTCCAGGACGCCATCGCCAAGGGCGGCGCCGACGCGGACGCCAAGGTCACCGAGGCCTCGCAGGCGATCGCCCGCCTGATGCGGGCCTGAGGCGCACCCGGGCCCGCCCCGTCCACCGCCCCCGCCCGCACCGCCGCCCGCACCCCGGTCCGCACCGCCATCCGCACCCACGCCCGCGCCGCAAGGAGTCCGCCATGAACACCGCCCTGAAGATCGCCGCCTTCGCCACCGGGGTGACCACCGCCTTCGGCGCCGCGTACGGCGTCGGCCACCTCACCGGCGACGGCGCGCCCGGCCCTCGCCCCACGGGCGCCGCGCACGCCGGGCACACCCCGGACCCGGCCGGCACCGGCGCGGCCACGGTCGCCGCCGAGCAGCTCCCGGGCGGTCTGCAGGTCTCGGAACGCGGCTACACGCTCGCCCTGGAGAACCCCTTCGTCACCGCCGGCGCCCCGAGCGAACTGCGGTTCCGCATCCTCGGCGCGGACGGCCGGCCGGTCACCGGCTACCGCCCGGCGCACGAGAAGGAACTGCACCTGATCGTCGCCCCGCGCGACCTCGCCACCTTCCAGCACCTGCACCCCGTCCGCGCCGCCGACGGCACCTGGAGCGCGCCCGTCGCCCTGCCGGCCGCCGGGGAGTACCGGGTGTTCGCCGACTTCACCCCGGCCGCCGAGGCCGAGGGCCTGACCCTGGGCGCCGACCTGCACGCCGCCGGCGAGCTGCGCCCGGCCCCGCTGCCGAGCACCGGGCGGACCGTCACCGTCGACGGCTACACGGTGACCCTGGACGGCGAGCTCACCCCGGGCCGGGCCGGGCGGCTGACGCTGAGCGTCGGCCGGGACGGCCGGCCCGTCACCGACCTCCAGCCGTACCTGGGCGCGGCCGGCCACCTGGTCGCGCTGCGCGCCGGCGACCTCGCCTACCTGCACGTCCACCCCGACGGCCACCTGCCCGAGGGCGCCGCCACGGCCGGCGGTCCGGCGATCACCTTCACCACCACGGCGCCCAGCGGCGGCGAGTACCGGCTGTTCCTGGACTTCCAGCACCAGGGCGCGGTGCACACCGCCGCGTTCACCCTCCCGGTCGGCGGCGCCCCGGCGCCCGCTCCGGCCGCGGAGGCCGCCGAGGCCGCCGAGGCCGCCACCCCGCAGGCGCCCGCGCCGACCACCGAACCGGCCACCGAACCGGCCACCGCACCGACCGGCCACGACGGCGCGGGACACCAGCACTGACCCCGCCGCGGACACGCGGAACGGGCCCCGCACCGGAGGAGTTCCTCCGGCACGGGGCCCGTTCGCCGTTCACCGCACTGCGGCCCGCTCAGCCGAAGTAGCCGAGCGCCCCCACCGCGGCCAGGCCGCCGGCGCCCATGAACACCGGCATCAACACCTTCAGCTCCACCCAGCTGCCGGCCCGGAACCGCATGCCCTTCGGCGGCCCGATCGGGTACCAGCGCTTGCGGCCGATCGGGATCGGCCACAGCACCGGGCAGCCCGAGACGGTCAGCGCGTCGCCCAGGCAGTGCACCAGCGCGCCGAGGGTGATCGGCAGGCCGATCCACAGGTACTCCTGCCCCGGCTGGTCGAACAGCCAGAGCGCGCCGTTGCCGGGCCTGTCCAGCACTCCGGTGATCACCCAGGTGCCGGCCGCGCCGAGCAGCCAGACCAGCACGTCGCTGGAGACCCGGGCCTGGCGCCACAGCAGTCCCTCGATCGCCAGCACCATGTGCACGAAGAGCACCGCCAGCACGCCCCACCGTCCGCCGTACACGGTGACGGCCGATGCGCCCGCGCCGCACAGCACCGCCCAGACCCAGGTGTGGGTCAGCGTGCGGTGACCGCCGGAGCGGCGCGGGTCGTGCCGGCTGCGGGTCGCCTTGTAGACGGCGTAGGAGAGGTTGTCGATCACCTCGCAGAGGATCCGCGACACCGGGCCGAACGCCCGGGATATGGTCGCCGCCTTGTGGTCGAGGTCCGGCGCCAGCGCGGCACCCGCGCAGATCAGCGCCCCCGTCAGCAGCACCGGCCAGGGCATCGGTTCACCCATGGCCTCCGCGATCGCCCCCACGCCCAGCCACGCCGCCGCGCCGGACAGCGAATGCGCCGGTCCCATCATCTTCTCGGCTCCCGCCCTCGTCCCGAACCGCCCATCGCGAGGGCTTTTCGCGAGGGCCTGACCGGGCCGCAGCATAGTCGCCCATGATCGAAAACGCCGGAAGCCGTGAATTCACCCGGATGGCGGATGGGATTCGGCGGTGAGGGGGAGGCCGCCGAGCAGGCACGCTGACGCGGCATCACCCCGGAGAAGGGTTTTGCGGCCCGGGCGCGTCGCGAGCGCCCCCGGAGGGGCCCCGGGACCTCAGCCGAGCGGCCCCCGGGGGCCGGGCACGGCCGCCCGCCCTCCCCCGGGAGCGCCGCCCTCCACGGTGCCGGCCTCGGCCGCGCCGCTCCAGCGCGGGCGGGACAGCGTGGTGAGCGCGCGCAGCAGCCACTCCACCGGCCCGTACGGGTGCCGGGCCAGCCACCAGCGGCAGCACACCGCCTGCACCGCGAACAGCGCGACGCCGATCGCCGCCACCCCGGCCGGCGCCACCCGCCCGACCAGCCCGGCCCCCACACCGGTGAACACCAGCACGCAGACCAGCGACTGCGTCAGGTAGTTGGTCAGCGTCATCCGCCCGGGCGGCGCCAGCACCGCCACCAGCCGCCGGCCGTACCGCCCGCGGGCGAGGCGCAGCACGGTGGCCGCGTACGCCGCCGCCAGCAGCGGCGCCGTGACCACGTCCACTCCGAGCGCGAACACCTGGGCGGAGTCGCCGGGGTGGCCGATCGCCGACCAGGTGTAGACGCCCGCGCCGAGCAGGCCCAGCGGGAAGCCCACGGCCTGCAGCCGGCGCAGCGTCCGGTCGTGCCGGGAGAGGTCGCTCAGCGCCCGGTGCCGGCCGGCCGCCAGCCCGAGCAGGAAGGCCGCGAGGGCCGCCGGGGCCTGGAAGAACACCAGCAGGAACAGCACGCTCGGCAGCTGGTCGAGGTGCGCCCCGACCACCGCTCCGAAGCCGCCGCGCAGCGCCTCGGTGGCCCGCTGCGCGTCGGCCGCGGCGGCGGCCGGGTCGCCGCCGTCGGCGCCGCGCAGGGCCAGTGCGAGCAGCAGGTAGGCGGCGGAGGTCACCGTGAACAGCACGACGGCCGTGCGCACCGCGGTGCGCGGCCGGATCCGGTGCAGGGCGAGCAGGATCAGCCCGAGCACCGCGTAGGTGGTGAGGATGTCGCCGGGGAAGAGCAGCACGGCGTGCAGTCCCCCGAGCACGAACAGCCCGGCCAGGCGCCGCAGGAAGCGCGGGGTGAAGCGGGCTCCGCGCCGTTCGGCGGAGTCCAGCTGCAGGGTGAAGCTGTAGCCGAAGAGGAACGAGAACAGCAGGAAGAACTTGGCCTCGAACAGCAGCGCCACCACGGCCCGCACGCCGGTGTCGAGCGGCGAGCCGAAGCCCGGCTCGTCGACGCCGGTGCCGTGGAAGGCGGAGGCGAGGTAGGTGATGTTGACGGTCAGGATGCCGAACAGCGCGAATCCGCGCAGTGCGTCGACGTCGGCGAGCCGCCCCGGACCGGCCCTCCCCCGGTCCGGGGTGGTGGTGGTCGTCGCGGATCGGGTGTGCTCCATGGAATCCCCTCCAGAACTATCGCCATGAGAACTCTCGTTTCGAGAATGAACGTTATATGCTCGATCACGCAAGTTCGAACGAGAGGGGCGCACCACCATGGGAACCACGGACGGGAACGGCGGACCGGCACTGCTGCGCGCGGTGCCGGCCGGGGCCGAGGCGCGGGTCGCCGCGCTGTACTGGGAGGCCTTCGGCCGCAAGCTGGGCCCGGCGCTCGACCCGCCCGAGGCCGGTCGGGCCTTCCTCGCCGAGCACCTCCACCACGACCGCGGCATCGTCGCGGTGCACGAGGGGGAGGTCGTCGGCGTGGCGGGCCACCGGCTCGGCGGGCGCGGCCTGACCGGCGGCGACGTCGGGGACGTGCTCGCCGCGTACGGCCTGTTCCGCGGCCTGCCCCGGCTGGCCGTCCTCGCCCTCTTCGAGCGCACCCCCGCACCGGGCGAACTGGTCATGGACGGCATCGCCGTGGACGCCGGGCGGCGCGGCCTGGGCATCGGCGGGCGGCTGCTCACCGAGGTCGCGGCGGTCGCCGCCGAGCACGGCTGCCACCGCGTCCGGCTCGACGTCATCGACGTCAACCCGCGCGCCCGCGCCCTCTACGAGCGCCACGGCTTCACCGCCACCCGCACCGAGCGGACCCCGTACCTGCGCACGCTGCTGGGCTTCGGCGCGGTCACCACCATGCTCCGCCCGGTCACCCCGGCCGACGCCCGCGCCTGACCGTGCGCCCCGCCGACCGCGGCGGCCCTCGGCGACGGCCCGGCGCCCCGCGACTGGGCGGAGGAACCGCGAACGGAACCCCGCCCGGCCACCCGGCCACCCGGTCATCGGGGCGCGTGCGGGCAGCACGGTAGTCGCCGCCTACAGCGGGACACCGCCGGTCGTGTACCTGTGGGCCATTCAGCAGGCCGACCGTCCGGCGAGGTCGGCCGAGATCCCGGGCCCGTACTCCGACACCGGCACCAGGCTCGCGCTCTTCGGCGGGAACGGCCGCCGGCCGGACGTCACCCGCATCGCCCGGTTCCGGATCCTGGACACCGGCCACCCGGGGAACGTCCGGCAGCCGCCGCACGTCGGGGGGCAGCCGCAGGGCCCGAGCACGGCGGGGACGGCGGGGCCATCCGGCTCGCCCGCTCCGGGCTCACCCCGAGGGGTTCCGGCCGGGTGACGGCGCGCTGCCGCTCGGGCCGCCGTCGAGCCCGCCGGCGCCGCCGGGCGGTCGAAGCGTCCCGATGTCCGCCGACTTCGAGCGGCTCCGCGCGGACCTCTGCACGGTCCGGACGGTCCGCCGCGCCCGGGTCGAGTCGGACCGCGCCTTCACGGACCCGCCGTACGCCGGGCCCCTTCCCCCCGCCCCCGCGCGCCGGTCCGGACGGCCGCCGCCGCCCGGACCGGCGTCGCCGACGGGGCCGTTCAGCCCACGTTCAGCCCAGGTGGGAGCCGTACACGTGGTCGACGGAGAGGACCATGAGGACCCGCCGGTCGGCGACCATGGCGGCCCGGTACTCGTCCCAGTCCGGGTGCTCGCCGGCGGCGCGCCGGTAGTAGTCGACCAGGGCCTCCACGTCCGGCCCGGCGGGGTCGGTCGACGGGCCGAACAGGGTGACCGTGCCCTCGGCGGTGGCCCAGGCCCGCCCGTCGGCGCGGGTGACCTCCAGGGCGGCGCGCGGGTCGCGGCGCAGATTGGCCGTCTTGGCGCGGCCCTCCGCCATCGAGACGTAGAGCCGCTCGGCGGCCCGGTCGTAGTACGGCAGCACGGGCGAGAGCTGGGGGCGCCCGTCGGACTTGAGCGTGGCCAGCACGCCGAGGCGGCTCTCGGCGAGCAGGGCGCGGGGGTCGAAAGTCGTCGTCATGGCGGTCATTCTCCGCCGTCCGGCCCGGCGGGCGGTGCAGGACGGCGGAACTGCTCGACCAGGGCGACGTAGCTCGCGCCGCCCTGCCCGGCCGCCAGCGCGCGACCGGCCAGCGCCCTGAGCAGGTCGGGGAGTTCGGTGCTCACGCCGAGGGCCGCGCTCTCCGCGGCGAGGTGGTCCATCGCGGCGGCGTGGGTCTCCAGGGTGGCGTCGTCGGCCGGGTAGGCTCCGGCGTCGATCTGCCGGGCGTAGTCGGCCAGCCAGCCGGCCACCGTGACCGCCGAGCGGGCGGCGAGCGGGGCGAAGGACGTCGCATCCACGCCCGCCGCGCCGAGCAGCGCGGCGCCGTGCAGGAAGCCGTTCAGCACGCTCCACATCAGCCCCAGCACGGCGGCGTCGTGCAGCGCGGACAGGCCGTGGTCCTCGCCCAGGTGGGTGGTGGCGTCCGGGGCCAGGCTGCGCAGCGCGGGCGCGACGCGCTCGAAGTCGGCCTGGGCGCCGCTGTACACCACCACGGCCTCGGGCGTGCCGATGGCCGGCGGCACGGCCAGGATCGCACCGTCCAGGTACCCGCCGCCCGCGGCGGCCACCCGGGCGGCGTGCTCCCGGGCCCCGGCGGCGGTGCCGGAGGTGAGGTCGACCAGGACGCGGCCGGCGAGCAGGTCCGGGCCCGCGGCGTCGAGGCGGTCGAGCAGGCCGCGCACGGCGGTGTGGTCGGAGACGCAGACCACCACCAGGGCGGCGGCGCCCACCGCCTCCTCGGGCGTGGCGGCGGAGCGGGCTCCCCCCTCGGCGAGTTCGGCGGCCTTCCCCGGAGTGCGGTTCCACACCGTGGTGGGGTGCCCCGCGCGCAGGAACGCCCCGGCCAGGGCGCGTCCCATCAGCCCGAGGCCGAGGACGGCCACGGGAACGTCTTTCGCTGATCCGTTCCGATCGTCGGTCATGGCGCCATCCTGGACCTTCACACCGGTGTGAGAGTCAAGCCGCCGAGGCGAGCTGACGGAGCCTCAGCGCTTCAGATGGGCGAGCACCGCGAGGACGCGCCGGTTGTCGTCGGCGGAGGCCTCGATCCGGAGCTTGGCGAAGATGCTCGCGGTGTGCTTGGCGACGGCGCTCTCGCCGATGTGCAGGGTGTGCATGATCGCGGCGTTGGAGCGGCCCTCGGCCATCAGCCCCAGCACCTCGTGCTCGCGAGGGGTCAGCTCGGCGGTGTTGCCGCGGGCGTCGCTGCGGGCCAGCAGCTTGGCGATCACCTGCGGGTCCATCACCGTGCCGCCGCCCGCGACGGTCCGCACCGCGTCCACGAACTGGGCGGTATGGGTGACCCGGTCCTTGAGCAGGTAGCCGATCGCGCCCTGGCCGCCGGCCAGCAGTTCCTGCGCGTAGAGCTGGTCGACGTACTGGGAGAGGATCAGCACCGGCAGGCCGGGCCGCGAGCGGCGCGCCTCCAGGGTGGCGCGCAGGCCCTCGTCGGTGAAGCTCGGCGGCAGGCGGATGTCGACCACGGCGACGTCCGGCTCCTGCTCGCGCAGCGCGCGCAGCAGGGCCGGTCCGTTGTCGACGGCGGCGACCACGTCGCAGCCGTGCTCCTGGAGGGTGCGGATCAGGCCGTCCCGGAGGAGGAAGAGGTCTTCGGCGAGGACGACGCGCAGGGGATCTCGCAGGGCAGCTCGCACGGTATCTCCAGGGTCACGGTGGTCGGGCCGCCCGGCGGGCTGTCCAGGGCGAGGGTTCCGTCGACGGTGCTCAGCCTGCGCACCACACCGCGCAGGCCGGTGCCCCGGTCCGGGCGGGCGCCGCCGTGCCCGTCGTCCGCGACTACGACCCGCAGCCTGCCGTCCGCGTGCGCCAGGCGGACCGTCACCTCGCGGCCGCCCGAGTGCTTGGCCGCGTTGGCCAGCAGCTCGGCGACGGCGAAGTAGGCGGCGGTCTCGACCGGTGCCGGGAGGCGCCCCGGCAGCTCGGCCGTGACGTGCACGTCGAGGAAGCTGTCCAGCGCGAGGGAGCGGACGGCGTCGCCGAGGCCGCGGTCGGTGAGGATCGGCGGGTGGATGCCGTGGACCAGGTCGCGGAGGTCCTGGAGCGCCCGCGCCGAACCGGCCCGCACCTCCCGCAGGAGCTCCCGGGCGCCGCCCGGATCGGTGTCCAGCATCCGGGTCGCCTCGTCCAGGGCCATGCCGACGGCGACCAGCCTGGCCTGCGCGCCGTCGTGCAGGTCCCGTTCGATGCGCCGCAGTTCGTCCGCCCGGGCGTCCAGCACCTCGGCCCGGGTGTCGGTGAGGTGCTCGATCCGCCGCTCCAGCTCGGTGGTGTACGGCGCGGCGAGCGCACGCAGGCTCCAGCGGGCGTGCAGTTCCAGCGCGGCGGGCGCCAGCCGCAGGCCCGCCCCGGTGAACAGCAGGCCGAGCACGGCGGCGGCGAGCATCGAGGCGGTGGAGTCGACGAGCACGAAGGCGTACCAGTTGTCGGGGCCGAGCCACGGCCAGACGAACGGCTGGACCACCGCGCCGAGCAGTCCGTACGCGACGAGAGCGAGCGGCACCGCGACCAGCATCCCGCCGGTCCACGGCTCCAGCCACGACCACCTGAGGTCCCGCCAGAAACCGTGATCGCCCAGGATGCCCACGGCCCGCCGGCTCCGCGGGCCGGCCGCGGGCAGGGGCTCGGGCGGGCTGATCCTGGTCCCCGTCCAGAGCTCGGTCCAGGAGCGGTAGCGGTCGGACAGCCGGCGCAGCGCCCCCGCCGCGCCCGGCAGCAGCGGCCGGCCCGCCCCGATCGGGAGCAGCGTCAGCGCCCCCACCACCAGGGCACCGACGGCGCTCACCGCGAAGGAGTACAGCGAGAGCCGCTGACAGCGGGCCAGCGCCCGCAGCTGGGCGCGCGCCGGGGGCACCGCCCCCGCGTCGGTCCCTGTCGTCCCGTCCCGCCCCGCCGCCATGCCCGCCCGTCGCTCCGTCACCTCAGCGCGCCCCGTGCCGCGCCGCCGGGATCCTATCCGGCGCGGCCGACAGCGGCCGGTCCAGGTCCGGGTGCGGGTGGTCCGGGTGCGGGTGGCCGGGGAGCGGGTGGTCCGGGTGCGGGTGGCCGGGGAGCGAGCCGCTCCGCCGCCGGGCCCGCAGCAGCCACGGCACCGCTGCCAACAGGCACGCGACGCCGAACAGCACCATGGGCAGCGCCACCCCGTCCTCCTCGTCCATCGTCAGCAGCATGCCCAGGTTGACCAGGGTGTGGAAGCCGCCGGCCAGCAGCAGCCGGTTCGCCCGCACGCCCTCCAGCGCCAGGCCGAGGACGACCGACATCGCCACCGTGCCCAGCAGGAAGCCGGCCGCGTACGCGGGCGGGGCCGCGAACACCTGGACGTGCCAGACGCCCCAGAGCAGGCCCACCACGACCGAGGCGGCGACGGGACCGAGGCGGGTGCGCAGCAGCGGCTGGAGGAAGCACCGCCAGCCGATCTCCTCGCCGCACGCCCCGACCAGCTGGGCCAGCAGGATCAGCGTGAACGGGTGGGCGAGGGAGCGGGGGTCGGTCAGCCGGGCGTCGCCGTCGAGCAGCGCGTAGGCCCCGGCGGCCAGCAGGATGACCAGCGGCGCGGTGAGCAGCAGCAGCAGCCCGGCGCGGCCCGGGCCCGCCCAGGCCGTGTCGGCCCGGGCGGTGTCGGGCCGGGCGGCCTGCGACCAGGCGGTGTCGCTCCGGCCCGCCTCGGACCAGGCGGTGTCGCTCCGCCCGGCCCGCGTGCCGGCGCCCGTCCCGGCCAGCCGCCCGCGGATCCGCTCCGGCCACACCAGCGCCGCCACCAGCACCCCGGCGGCCGGGCCGAACTGGGTGAGCTGGACGACCTCCTCCGGAATCCCGGTCACCGGCTGGAGCGCGCCCAGGGCTCCGGCGGCGGGGAACGCCACGGCGAGGAACAGCGCCGCCTCCGTCTTCCACGCCGCGCGCTGGTCCCGTTCTCCCCGTACTCGCATGTCGTCCGCCTTCCGGTCCGCTCGATCGCGTGCTTCCTTCGACGTCGACTCTTCCGTTCCACGGCCCCCGGGCCATTGCCGGTAGCTGCCCAAGCGGGGTACAGCTAGCTGCACCCCCACGACCGGTGTCCGTCCTGCCATGGAGTGAATTCGTCGATGCGCATCACCGCCCTGACCGATCCTGCTCAGACCTCGTACGGCCGACGGCTCGTCTGGCTCGCGGCCGACGGGGAGGGGAACCCGGTCGGGACCGCCTCCCTGCGCCTGCCCACCGATCCAGGGCAGGACCACCTCGCCGAACTGGCGGTCCGGGTGCACCCGGCGGAACGGCGCAGGGGCGCCGGATCGCGGCTGGTCGACTCCGTGCTGACGACGGCGCGGGCCGAGGGGCGGCGGGCCGTGGTGGCACCGGCGGACGGCGGGACCGCGGGCGAGGCCTTCCTGCTGGCGCACGGGTTCCACCGGGCGCTGACCCTGCGGCACGCGCGGCTGGACCTCACGACGGCCGGCGAGGACGCGGCCGCCGAAGCGGGCCACCCGGACTATCGGTTGGTGTCCTGGGACGGCACCGTGCCCGACGCCCTCGCCGCGTCCTACGCGACCGCGCGGCGGGCGATGGACGACATGCCGACGGGCGAGGTCGACTACGGCACGATGACCTGGGACGTCGAGCGGCTGCGGACGGTGGCCCGGGCCGTCGCGGAGCGCGGCGAGCACCTGCACACGGTGGCGGCCGTCCGGGTGGCCGACGGCTCGATCGCCGGGTTCACCGAGCTGGTCGTCCCGGCCGACGGACTCGGCGACGGTCAGCACTACGGCACCGCCGTCCTGCCGACGCACCGCGGCCGCGGGCTCGCCCGCCGGATGAAGGCCGAGGCGATCCGCGGGGCGCGCGTCCGGTATCCGGGGCTCGCCGGTCTGCTGACCGACACCGCCGAGGACAACTCCCCCATGCGGAGCGTCAACGAGTCGCTGGGCTACCGGCCGACCCACGAGAGCCACCAGTACCAGCGGGTGCTGTAGCGGGCCGGGCGTCCAGCGCCCTCAGCGGTCTCAGCGGTCCCGGTCCCGGCCTCGGCGGCCTAGAGGTCGATCAGTTCGACCGTGACGGCGGCGGTGTCGCCCGGTTCGAGGTCCTCGGCCGTGCGGACGGCGCGCTTGACCGGCAGGACGTAGCAACCGCGGGTGCTGTCCGGGAAGATCGACGTCTGCCAGACGCTGCCGCCGAGCGTGACCCGCACCCGTAGCGAGCCGAAGCCGCGGCGCGGCCCGGCGGCGACGTCGCGGATCTCCTCGGAGGCCTCGACGGGCAGGCTGACGAAGGTCCAGCTGTCGGCGCGCCGGGCGTCCCAGATCCAGAGCTCGGCCTCAAAATCGAACACCACCCGCCCAGCATCGCACGTGCCACCGACAACCCCGCCGTTCACGCGCCACGGGGCGCCCTGGGTGTCCTCCGTCGCGCCCCGTCACATGGGCAGGGAGTGCAGCCGCACGGCGCCCTCGGGGAACTGCGCGCCCTCCCGCAGCGGGAACCACATCGTGCGCAGCGGCATCACCACCGGGCCGGCGGGCTGTTCGACCTCCACGGGCCCCTCCACCGGACGCCAGCCGAGGCGTGCGTAGAGGCCGGCCACGTCGGGGCGGCAGAACAGGATCGCCGTCGACGGACCCAGGGCGCGGGCGCGGGCCAGCGCGCCGTCCACCACCGCGCGGGCGAGGCCGCGCCCGCGCCGGTCGGCGGCGACGGCCACACCGCCCAGCCCGACGAGCTCCGTGTGCCGGCCGCCCGCCGTCACCGGCAGGACCACCAGCCCGGCGTGCGCGACGAGCCGGCCGTCCGGCTCCGCGCGGATCCCGACGTGGTGCTCCTTGGGCCGCCAGGTGAATCCCAGCTCGGCGACCCCGAACGCGTCGGGGGTGTCGCCGAGGATCTCGGACATGTCGTAGTCGTCCAGCGGAACCACGGTGTTCTGAAGATCGGTCATTCCCGCATGCTGCCATCCCGGCCCGTTCACCGGAACGGGCCGGGGGTGGCCTCGGCCGGAGGCGAGCCGGGCCGCCCGCGGCCTGCGGGAGCGGTGGGGCTCCGGGAGGCGGCGGGCGGGCGGGGGAACCGGCGCGGCGTCAGCGGACCACGTCGAAGACCTGCTTCTGCAGGCCGTTGGAGTAGACCGCGTGCTCGACCAGCTTCAGCTTCTGGGCGTCCTTGTCCGTGCCGCTGAACAGGCGCTTGCCCGCGCCGAGCAGCAGCGGGTAGACGAGCAGGTGGTACCGGTCGACGAGGCCGGCGTCGGAGAGGGCCTGGTTGAGGGCCGCGCTGCCGTGGACGATGATCGGGCCGCCCTCGGTCCGCTTCAGGGCGGCGACCTCGTCGAGCGAGCGCAGGATGGTGGTCTCGCCCCAGTTCCCCACCAGGTCGTCCTCGGTGAGGGTGGTGGAGACGACGTACTTCGGCAGCTCCTTGTAGCGGGCGAACTCCGCCATGTCCGGCCACACCGGGCTGAAGGCCTGGTAGCTGACCCGGCCGAGCAGCACGGCGCCGGCCTCCTCCTGCTCCCGGCCCTTGATCTCGAAGGCCTCGGGGACGAACTCGATGTCCTTGAAGGTCCAGCCCGAGTTGCGGTAGCCGGGTTCACCGCCGGGGGCCTCGACGACGCCGTCGAGGGAGATGAACGCGGTGCTGATCAGGGTGCGCATGGTGTTTCCTCGGTGAGCGGTGGTGAATGGTGGGGTGCGGATCGGGCGCGGATCGGGCGCGGGTCAGGCGAGCACGCCGGCCAGCCACTGCTGCCAGGCGGGCTCCGCGTCCTCCTGGTGCGGGCCGAAGAGGTGGTGGAACATCAGGACCAGGCCGGCGCTGTGGTGGAAGGTGTAGAGGCCGTCGGCGGTGCGGGCGGCGAAGCGCTCGGCGTCCGCCCAGACCACCTCGCCCTCCAGCGGCGGCAGTCCGGCCGGCTCGGCGCGCAGCCGCGCGCCGACGGCGGGCGGGAGCGGCAGGGCGAGGGCGTCGGCCAGGGCGGCGCGGAGCTCCTCCGCCGGCCGCCCGGGCACCGACCCGACGGCGAAGACCGGGGTGCCGGTGCGGCCCGGGAAGTGCGCCAGGTACTCGCGCAGGGTGTGCAGGTGGAACGGCCAGCCGCGGCGCAGCGCGTCGTACTCGTCCTCCCAGTCGTCGCCGAGCAGGCCGCAGTGGACGACCCGGAGCGCGGTGGCGGAGCCCGCGCGGCCCTCGATGAGGTACTCGAAGGCCATGAAGCGGCCGTCCTCTGCGGTGGCGGTGCGGGTGGCCAGGCGCCTTCCGGGCTCGTAGGCGGTGATCACCGCGTCCTCGCGGTGGCCGCCGATCTGCATGGCGGCGGTGCCGCCCTCGCGCGGGTCCAGCTCGTTGCGGCCCATGAACCAGGAGTCCAGGCCGGGTCCGGTGGCGATCGCCTCCCAGACCTCGTCCGGGCTCGCCGGCAGGACGGTCTCCAGCTCGATCTCGAACGGGTGGGTCATCGGGAGTTCTCCGGTCCTGGTTCGGGGGCGGTGTCCGGGCCGGCGGCAGGCCCGGGGATCTGGTGGAGGCCGGCGACCACCCGGTGAGTGCGTCCGCCGGGGGCCGACTCGTCGTGGTAGCGGCTGACCAGGACGGCGACCGCCTGGGCGAGCTCGTCGGCGAAGGCGGTGCGGTCGGCCGCCGAGGCGAACCGCACCTGTGCGTCGATGCCGAAGGTGGCGACCCGCCGCCGCGCCCGGGCGGCGCCGGTGAGCAGCGTGCCCACCTCCTGCACCAGCCGGGAGCCCAGCGCCAGCAGCCACCGGGCGGAGAGCTGGTCGGGCGAGCGGGACGGGTCCGGGCTCACGGCGGCCAGCGCGGCGGGCGAGATCACGTAGGAGGCGGCGGTGGCCCGGTACACCCGTTCGGTGACGTTGCCCTTGCGCCGTTCCTCGGCGAGTTCGACCAGTCCGTGCCGCTCCAGCTCCTTCAGGTGGTAGTTGACCTTCTGCCGGGGCAGGTCCAGCCGGGCGGCCAGCATGGCCGCCGAGCCGGGCTCGGCCAGGGCGGCGAGGATCCGGGACCGGATGGGGTCCAGGGACGCCTCGGCAGCGGCGGGGTCTTCGATCACAGCAACGTCGAGCACGCCTCCAGAGTGCTACCGACAAAAAAATTTGTCAAGGAGAAACTTCTTGTCGGTGGCGCGCCGCCCCCGGTCAGCCCTCCGCCCCGGTGGCGCGGGCCTCCAGTTCGGCGTCGGCCCGCCGCGCGACCAGGGCCAGCACCCGGCCGGCGGCGGCGAGGTCCTCGGCTCGGATGCCGGCGTAGAGGCGGGCGGCGATCTCGGCACCCTCGACTCCGGTGCGGTCGGCCAGCGCGCGGCCGGCGCCCGTGAAGCGCAGCCGGGACGCCTCCGCCGGGTCCTCCTCCACCAGCCCGGCGGCCGCCAGCCCGTCGACGACGGCGCGCACGGCCGGCTCGGGGGCCTTCAGCGAGCCGACGACGCCGGCGACGAGCGCGTCCCGGCCGAGCGAGCCGCCGGCGGCGTCGAGGGCGCGCAGCGCGACGCTCTGCTCGAAGGTGAGGCCGTGGCGGGTGAGCACGCCCTCCAGGAGCGCGCGGGAGGCGTAGTGGGCCAGGGCGACGACCCGGCCGTTGACGGCGGGCGCGGTGGTGGGAGGGGTGGGAGGGGTGGTCATGACGGCTCCTTGTCCTGGGCGGTGAAGGGATCGAGGGGGGTGTCGAGCAGGGCCGCCAGCTCGCCCTTCAACCGGCCGGTCCGCGCGCTGTCCTGACCGCCGAGCGGTTCCAGCAGCTGGTCCAACAGCCGCTGGACCACCGCGATTGCGCGACGGGTGACGTCGAGCCCCTCCTCGGTGAGGGCCAGCCGCATGGCCCGCGGGTCACGCGGGTCCCGGGCGCGGGCGAGCAGGCCGGCGGCCTCCAGGCCGCGGGCGAGCTTGGAGACGTACAACGGCTCCAGGCCGGTGCGGTCGGCGAGCTGACGCTGGCTCGGCTGCTCCCCGGAGCTCGTCAGGCCGTACAGCGAGGTCACCAGGACGTACTGGGCGTGCGTCAGCCCCAGCGGCGCGACGGCCCGGTCGACCGCCACCCGCCACTTCATCGACAGCCGCCAGACCAGGGACCCCGCGGTGGCGTGCTCTGCTGCTGAACTCATGGCGGATACCGTACATGGCTACTATGTCCATGGCTACTGTTTTCGCCGGCCGTTCACCCCCGGAAGTCGCCCCCGGAGAACCGCTTCCGAGTCCTGGCGCTTCCTGGAGCGCGGCGGCCGGCACCTGGTCCTCCCGCCGGAGGACGGGGCCGACGACCGACCGGGGCCCACGCGCGTGCGCGAGCCCCGGTCGTGACCGCTTCCGGCCTCAGGCGACGACCTGGACCTTGTCGGCCTGCATGCCCTTCTGGCCCTGGACCGCCTCGAACGTCACCTTCTGACCCTCGACGAGGGACTTGAAGCCGCTCCCCTCGATCGCCCTGAAATGCACGAACAGGTCAGGACCGGACTCCGGGGTGATGAAGCCGTAGCCCTTCTCGTCGTTGAACCACTTCACGGTGCCGTTCTCGCGCTCGGCCATGTCTTCTCCTTGCATGCGGATCACGCTGACCGCGCCAGTCTCTCACGCAGTGGCGCCGGTCGGGCACGAAGCGTAGCGATGGCGTCAGCTGTCCGCGTGCAGGTTCCCGTGGACCCGCAGGTCGGCCTGGATCGCCACCTTGTCGTCACCGGTGTGCAGGATCCAGCCGACGCCCTCGTTGCGGACCGACAGGTGCTTGTTGGCGTTGACCTTCCCGTGGAACAGCGACTCCCCGCTGACCCAGAAGTTGGCGTGGACGGCCACCTTCTCGTCGTTGGTGTGGATGACCCACCCGCCGTCCCCGCGGACCGAGAGGTGCTGGTTGGCGTTGACCTTCCCGTCGAAGACGGCGGCCCCGTGGACGGTGAGGGCGTACTCGCCGGTGGTCGTCAGCTTGCCCCCGACCGTCAGGTCGCTCGCGCTGACCGTGCCGCCGACCTCCAGGTTCCGCAGCGGCCGGACGTCGCCGTGGACGGTGAGGTCACCGCCGACCTCCAGGTTCCGCAGCGGGTGGACGTCGCCGTGCACGGTGAGGTCGCCGTTGGTCGAGAGGTCGCCGCCGACGGAGAGCCTCCGGTGGGCGGAGACCTCCTCCTCGGCCTCCAGGCGGCCGTGGACGATCAGGCGGGACGGGCCCTCCTGCGTCTCCAGCACGTCACCCACCGTCAGCCCGCCCTGGACGGTCAGGCGCTCCTTCACCAGCGCACGGGCGGTGACCAGATCGTCGAGGTCCGCCTTGCCGGCCGCGACCGTCCCCCACTGCCGGTTCCCGGCACCCTGGAAGACGTTCAGCCCGGCCGCCGGGAACTCGATCCACCCCGCGCCGCCGTCCCGGCCCTGCACCCAGGCGGTGTTCACCCCGGTCACGTCGGCCCGGTGGGCGGTGACGGTGCCGGCCTCCTGCTGCGGGCCGTGGAACACGTTCACGCCGCTCTCCGGGAAGCCGATGCCGCCGTCGGCCTCGTTCCGGCCCCGCACCTGCCGCGCCTTCACCGTGTCCGCGTCCACCGTGCCCAGGTCCCGGTTCGGGCCGTGGAACACCTCGATGCCCGTGTCCGGGAAGTCGATCCACCCGGCGCTGTCGGTACGCCCCTGCACCCACTTGGTCTTCACGCTGTCCACGTCGGCCTGGCGGGCGATGAGGGCGCCCGCCTCCTGCTGCGGGCCGTGGAACACGTTGACACCGCGCTCCGGGAAGTCGATCCCGCCGTCGGCCTCGTTCCGGCCCCGCACCTGCCGCGCCTTCACCGTGTCCGCGTCCACCGTGCCCAGGTCCCGCCCCGGACCGTGGAACACCTCGACACCGCTCTCCGGGAAGTCGATCCACCCGTCGGCGTCGCCCCGGCCCCGCACCAGCACCGTCTTCACGCTCTGCACGTCGGCGCTGTCGGCCGCCACCCGGCCCGGGACGTGGCCCTCGCTCCCGACCTTCTGGACCGCCACGCCGTCCTCGGCGAAGGCGACCCGGCCCTTGGCCGCCGTCCCCTCGACCCACAGCGTGCGGGTGCCGCTCTCGAACTCGGGAATGCGGGCGTGGACGGTGGTGGTGAGGAAGTAGCCCGCCCGGGCCTGCCCGGCGTCGGCCGCCGCGGCCACCAGGGTGTAGGTGGTACCGCGCTTCGGAGCCTCGACGTACGGGGAGTAGCCCTCCTGCGTCACCACACCGGCGCGGGACGCCGGAGCGTAGTGGACCTCGGTCCCCGTGGCGTCGAGCACCCAGTAGTCGAGGTTGCTGGGCCCGTCCCACCTCAGGACGAGGCTGTCACCCGCGTCCACGTCCAGCAGGGAGCTCTCCGCACGGAAGTTGCGCGGGGCCTTCGAACTCTGCTTGGCCACGCCCAGGATCGTCGTGTAGTGGCCCGAGCGTTCGGCCGCGACGCTGTCCCCGCCCTCGGACTTCTCGTGGATGGTCAGGCAGACCAGGCCCTCCTTGCCGGAGACGGGGATGTTCTCCAGCTTCAGGATCAGGGCCTCCTCGCGGCGCAGGGTCACCGGCTCGTCGTAGGGGTCCTTCGCCCGGAACCGCGCCTCGCCCTCCCGCGCGAAGGTCGGCGCCACCCGCCACTTCCGCGCACCCGTCTTGCTGATGCTCGCCGTGATCGCCGCAGGATCCTCCGTCAGGTGCTCGGGGTCCTTTCCGACCGGGATCTCGACGTCGATGTACTCCCACTTCACCGGGGCCTGGTGGGTGTTGGAGGCGATCACGTACACCGTCCCGACCGACGGCACCCCGTCGGAGGACACCTGGAGCGATGTCGGATCCGTGACGATCTCGTAGTTCAGCAGAGCGGGCACGATGAGGACTCCCTACCTCGGCGTTTCACACGATGCGGGCAGACGACGCGCAGTGGAGGACCGGTACCGGGGGAATGCGGGGAAGCGATGCCGACGAGCCTTTCGACGGTACGCGCCGACCGGCGGCCCACGAACCGCGATTCCGGGCAGCTGGCCCGAACCCGCCCCACCCTGTCCGGAACCAAGGTCAGGTGAACGGGATGTGACCGTTCGTCAGTTCGCCGGAACGAGCGTTCCGAACCGCGCCGCCGGGCGATGCCCGCGCCGAGCCCGGCATCACCTCGCGCGGCACGCGCCGCGACACCCTCAACGCCTCGGCCGGGGCGAGCGGCGGCTTCCGATCACGCGTGGGAGCTGATCTCGCCGCCGGCGGTGAGGACGATCGGGACGCCGTTGGCGACGGCGCCGACGTCGTGCTGGTTCGCCTCCAGGGTGTCCATCACGGTGTTGTCCAGGCCCAGGATCTCGGTGCGGAAGCGGAGTTCGCCGCCCGCCCGCCGAGGTGACGCCTCGTCACCCCTACTGGGTGGCGTCGCAGTCCTGGCAGCGGCTCACCGCGGAGCGCCGGGTGTTGCCCTCGGTGGCCTGCAGCGGGCTGGAGGCGGAGAGCCGCCGCCAGGCGCCCGGGGCGGGGGCGGGCACCCAGCCGTAGACGGGGGGCCGGACGTCGGCCGGGACGATGTGCGAGCAGCCGGGCAGGTGCGCCTTGCGGCTCGCGTGGATGATGATCGCCGACGGCGGCCAGCCGTCCCACTCGGCGCCGGGCGCTCCCCCGCCGCTCCGCTCGCGCGGGGCGCAGTCCGCGCAGTTGCTCAACTCGTGGCGGCAGTACTCCACAGTCCCTCACTCCGTCAGGCTCGCGCCCGAGTCTAGGGCCACGGACCGGGCACGTAGCGGGGAACTTCCGGAGGGGGCGGGCGGGGCGGGGGCAGGGCCGCCCCGGCCCCCCCCGCCAGGGCGGTGGCGGACACGCCCAGACGGGCGGGGGGCCACCAAGCTAAAAGAACAACGGGTGGGGGGAGGC